>DATNEW010000035.1 GCA_035606695.1 Gemmatimonadaceae bacterium | reverse complement strand
AACATTCCGGATCTCGCGAACGTCGGCTATCCGATCGTCGAAGGGCACGCCGACGGCACGTTCGTGATCTACAAGCATCCGAAGACCGGCGGCGTCATCTCCGTGCCTTCAGTGAGCGAGCAGCTCGTGTATGAGATGGGCGATCCGCGCTCGTACATCACGCCGGACGTCGTTGCCGATTTCACGACGATTCACCTGGAGCAAGCCGGCGAGAATCGCGTACGCGTGTTCGGCATCAAGGGACGACCGCCGACCGACAAGCTCAAGGTGTCGATTGCGTACCGCGCCGGCTTCAAGGCGGTCGGCACGCTCGTCTACGCGTGGCCCGATGCGTATCCCAAGGCGCAACTCGCCGACCGCGTCCTGCGCGAGCGTCTCGATCGCCTCGGCCTCAAATTCGATCACATCCTCACCGAATTCGTCGGCGTGTCGGCGACGCATGGCCGCCTCGCCGGCGAGTCGCACGATCCGCCGGAAGTACAGCTGCGCTTCGGCGTGCGCGGCGGCGATAAGGCCGCGGTCGAGCGGTTCACGCGCGAGCTCGCGCCGCTCGTCCTGAATGGTCCACCGAGCGTGACGGGCTTCGCCGGTGGCCGGCCGAAGGTCGAAGAAATCGTCGCGTACTGGCCGGCGCTCGTCGACAAGACGGTGGTTCAGACGAAGGTCGAGATCCAATGACACGAATTCGGCTATTGGACATCGCGCACGCGCGCTCGGGCGACAAGGGGGACACCGCAAACGTCGGCCTCATTGCGCTCCAACCACAGTGGTACGACCTGCTCCGCGAGTACGTGACGCTGCCTGCAGTTGAAGCGCACTTCAAGGGCGTGATCGACGGTCCGGTGGAGCGATATGAGCTTCCGAATTTGAAAGCGCTCAACTTCCTGTTGCACGGGGCGCTCGACGGCGGCGGCACGCTGTCGCTCAAGACGGACGCGCAAGGCAAGGTCTATTCGACGGCGATGCTGCGCATGGAGATCGACGTACCGGACGACGCGGCGAAGCGCCTCGGAGTGCCCGGGTACAAAAAGCAGTGGCCGGCATACACGCGCTCGCCGAAGGAATAAAGGAGTACTCATGGCGCACCGCACGCCAATCCAGATCGCGCTGCTGATTGTCGGCCTGGTCGCGTGGGGTTTCGGCATGCGCGGGAACGACGGGCGGCTGACGTGGATCGGCCTCGGATTGTTCGCGGCGGCGTTCCTGTTGAGGTTCTGGAAAAAAAACGACAACGTGTCATCCTGAGCGCCGTAAGCCGTTATATTTCAACGCTTATGGCACACCGCAGCATCCCAGAGCTTCTCGCTCCGGCCGGCTCGCTCGAGGCCGTTCGGGCCGCGGTCGCGAACGGCGCGGACGCCGTTTACCTCGGCGCGTCGCGGTTCAACGCCCGCGACGAAGGCGCGCAGCTCACGATGGACGAGCTCGGCGAAGCCTGCCGCATCGCGCACGAGCGCGGCAAACGCATTTACCTCACCCTCAACATCCTCATCAAGCCCACCGAGCTCGTCGACGCCCTCCTGCTACTCGGCGAGGCCGTCGATTTGGGCATCGACGCCGTGATCGTGCAGGATGTGGGGCTCGTTCGGTTGATTCAGCGCGTTTATCCGCAGCTCGAGATTCACGGCTCGACGCAAATGACGGTGCACGACGAAACCGGCGCCGCGGTGATGAAGGACATCGGTATCGAGCGCGTCGTGCTCGCGCGCGAGAATACGCTCGAGGACATTCGCGCCATTCGCGCCGCGGTTCCCGATCTTGGGCTCGAGACGTTCGTGCACGGCGCGCTGTGCATCTCGTACTCCGGGCAATGCTTCATGTCCGGGATGATCTCCGAGCGCAGCGCCAATCGCGGCTCCTGCGCGCAATCATGCCGCAAGGATTACGTCCTGACCGACGTCACGAACGGCACGGAGCTCGACCGCGGGTATCTCATCTCGAGCAAAGACCTGGGCGCCTACGAGCATCTCGCCGCGATCGCCGAGGCGGGCGTGGGCTGTCTCAAGGTGGAGGGGCGGAAGAAGAAGCCCGAATACGTCGCGACCGTTACAAAATCCTATCGCGAGTTCTTGAATCACGTCGAGCGCGGCGAAGCGTTTCGTCCGAGCGACGAGGAAGTCGAGCCGCTCGTGCAGATCTTCAGCCGCGGCTTCACCGGCGGGATGTACGGCGGCCGCGACGGGCGTCACTACGTCACGCGAACGCAGCCGGACAATCGCGGCGTCGTACTGGGCTCGGTCGTCGGTTACGAGCGCGGCGAACTGATCGTCGACGTGAGCGCGCCGATCGAAGTCGGCGATGGACTCGGCTTCGAGGCGCCGGAAGGCGTCGGCGGTCCGACCACCGGATTCACGGTCGCCGAAGTACGCACGCTCTCGAAGCGTGCGACGGTGCGGCAAGCAATCCCCACCCGCACGCGCGTGGCGACGGGCTGGCGGGTCGTGCGATCGACCCACGCGAAGCTGCTCGAGCGCGCTCGCGCGACGTACGCCTCGCTTCCCGCGGAAATTCGCGCGCGCAAGTCCCGTCTCGACGTACGGTTGTTCGGCGCGCCCGGCACGCCACTCAAGGGCGTCTTCAGCGCCGACGGCGAGACAGTCACAGTTCGCACGGAGATCACGCTCTCGCCGGCGAGCAAACGCCCGCTCGACGCGGCCGCACTCCGCGAGCAGATCGGCCGGCTCGGCGATACGCCGTTCGTGCTCGGTGCGCTCGACGTCACCGCGTTGACGCCCGGAATGTTTCTCCCGGTGAGCGAGCTCAATCATCTGCGGCAGCAAGCCGCGGAAGAGTTGATGATGCGGCGCGACTGGGCGGAGCAGGCGAGACATGCCGAGCGCCGCGCGACGATCGAAGCAGCGGTGAATGCGGTTCCGACCGTCGCGCACTCGACTGAATCGTCCGTCGCGCCATTTCACCTCAGCGCGCAGGTGTTTCGCATCGAGGACGCCGATGCCGCAGCCGAGGCGGGAGCGACGGAGATCGTGTTCGATCCGTTCCTGCGTCATCCGGCGCCGCCCGTTGCCCGCGTGCGCGCGCTCGAGGAGCGACTCCGCGCGCGCGCCGTCTCGCTTCGCTTGCGCACACCGACGATCGTGCGCCCCGAGGAGCGGCGCGCCGTGCAGAAGTGGCTGGACCTTGGCTTGCCGTTATTGAGCGGACACCTCGGGCTGGTTTCCGAATTCGGGCGGGCGGGCCGGGACGTGACCGCCGATTACGCCGTCAACGCGTTCAACGCACACACGGCGGCCGAAATCTTTCGGCTTGGCGCGCGACGGATCGTCGCTTCGGTCGAGCTGACGGCGGACGAGCTCGCGCAGCTGGTATCGCCCTGGGACGGCAACGGCTTCGACGTATTCCTGTATGGCCGCCCCGAAGGCATGACGATCGAGCACTGCGTCTTGTCGGCGGCATTCGACCGCACGCCGACGACGTGTCGTGATCTCTGCGTCCAGAAGCATACCAACGTCGAGCTCACCGATCCCGCGGGGTACACATTCCCGGTCGCGACGGATTCCGCATGCCGCAATCGCTTGCTGCATTCACGTCCGGTGGACGGCTCGGAGTTTCTGCCGAAGCTGTGGCGCTTGGGGCTTCGCGGGTATCACATGGTGTTCAACGTCGCGGTCGACGACGTCGCATCGATCGTACGCGGGTATCGTGGCGCGCTCGACGCACTGGCTGCGGGTGCGCGCCCGGACGTCGACGCGGTGCGCGAGCTGTTCAAGGGCGAGTTCACGCGCGGGCACTTCGCGCGTGCGGTGTAGCGCGGCAATATGATGTTCCTCGCAATGCCGTCATTCCGAGCGCAAGCGAGGAATCCATTATTCTGGTCTGAGGGTTGTCCCTCTGCCGTGACGAAAGATTCCTCGGTCGCTCACGCTCCCTCGGAATGACACAGCAACCACACCACACGCTCGAAGATGCGCGCGCCGCGCTGCGCGAGCACTTCGGCTATCCCGCGTTCCGCCCCGGCCAGGAGGCCGCGGTGGAGTCGGTCCTCGCCGGCCGCGACACGATGGTCGTGCTGCCCACGGGCGGCGGCAAGTCGCTGTGCTATCAGGTGCCGGCGCTGATGCTGCCCAAGCTCACCGTCGTGATCTCGCCGCTCATCTCGCTGATGAAGGATCAGGTCGACGCGCTCACGGCGCGCGGGCTGCCCGCGACGTTCGTCAACAGTACGCTGACCCCATCACAGATCTCTGATCGGCTGGCGCGGGCCATTCGGGGAGACGTGAAGCTGCTCTACGTCGCGCCCGAACGCTTCGACGCCGGAACCACGGCCGAGCGGCTGCGCGATGCGGGCATCTCGCTCCTGGCGGTGGACGAGGCGCACTGTATCAGCGAATGGGGACATGATTTCAGGCCGAGCTATCTGCGCATTGCGCAGGTGCGGGAGAAGCTCGGGTGGCCGCCGACAATCGCGCTCACGGCGACGGCGACGCCGCACGTGCGCAGCGACATCGTCACGCAGCTCAAGCTCGACAATGCGACGACGATCATCACCGGATTCGATCGCAAGAATCTCACGTACGCCGTCGTGCCGACGCGCACGGAGAGTGACAAGGACGACGCGCTGGTGCATCTGCTTCGCGCGAACGAAGGTCTGGCGGTCGTCTACGCGTCCACGCGCAAAGCGGTCGAGCGCATCGGTATGCTGCTCGAGCGCGCGAAGATTCCGGCGGCGGCCTATCACGCCGGCCTGGATGATGAGCGCCGGCACGAGGTGCAGGACGCCTTCATGTCCGAGAAGGTGCGCGCCATCGTCGCGACCAACGCGTTCGGCATGGGCATCGACAAGGCGAACGTGCGCCTGGTGCTTCACTACGCCATGCCCGGCACGCTCGAGGCGTACTATCAGGAGGCGGGGCGCGCGGGCCGCGACGGACTGCCCGCCGCCTGCTATCTCCTGCATGCGTTTCCCGATCGATTCACCCACGAATTCTTCATCAAGGGCGCGTATCCCGAGCGCTCGCTCGTGGAAGAGGTGTACACGACGCTCCAGCGCAACGCGGATCGTGAAGGGGCGGTGGCGCTGTCGCCCGACGAAATCGCGGGCCGGCTCAAGACCAAAGCCACCGGCCGCGAGGTGGAATCGACATTACGAATTCTGACACAAGCCGGCGCGTACCGCGTCGAGCTCGAAGGCGGCGGCCGCGTGATGATTCGACTCATGGCGACGCCGGATCGCATCAAGCGCGAGCTTGGCACCGCTGATGACTCGCTCGAGCTCGGGCTACTCCGCGCGCTCTGGCGTGTCGCGGGCAGCGGCCTCAGCGACGGAGCGCCGGTTGACCTCGACGGCTTACCGCCGGGATTCGGCGGGACGGTCGGGGCCATGCCGATCCTCGACGCGTTGCAATCGCGCCAGTTCCTCGAGTGGCGTCGGTGCGGCTCGGGCGCCGCGCTCACGGCGCCCAAGAAGCCGCTGACCGCGTTCAAGATCGACTGGACCACGATCGACCGACGGCGCAAGGCAGATTTGCAGAAGCTCGACGCCATGCAGCAGTACGCGTACACCAAGGGTTGCCGGCGCGGGTTCGTGCTGCGCTACTTCGGCGACCCCGCGGCGCGCACCTCCTGCGCCGGGTGTGACAATTGCCTCGGTTCCCGCGTAGAGATAGAGGCGGGCGCGGCGCCGTCGTCACGACGTGCCGGGGAAAAGCCGCGCGGTCGGCGCCGCGGCGGCGATGCGCCGGTACGACAGGACGACGAAGCGCCGACGCTCTCCGGCGCGGACGAAGCGCTGCTCGCGCGACTGCGCGATCTTCGCCGAACCATCTCGCGCGAAGACCAAGTGCCGGCGTACGTGGTGTTTCCCGATCGCACGCTCGCTGAAATGGCGGTGCGGCGTCCAACGAACGTCGACGCGCTTGGACAGATTCGTGGAGTGGGACCGGCCAAGCTCGAGAAGTACGGCGATAGGTTTCTGGAAGTGTTGCGGAGTTACGACGAAACGGAAGCGGCCTAATGGACGACGCGCTCTACTTCAACGAACATCACCTCGCCACGCGCGAAATGGTTCGCCAGTTCGCCCGTGACGAAGTCGCACCCGTCGCCGCCAAGTACGACGCCGAAGCGAAGTTCCCCTGGGAGAACATTCGCAAAATGGGCGAGCTCGGACTGCTCGGCGTTCCGTGGCCCGAGGAGCTGGGCGGCGCCGGTCTCGATCTGATCAGCTACATGATCGTGATCCACGAGCTGGCCAAGGTCGACGCGTCGCACGGTCTCAGCATTTCCGCGCACACCACGCTCGGCACCTCGCCGATCGTGAAGTTCGGCAACGACGACCAGAAGCGCCGCTTCGTGCCATTCCTGGCCACGGGCCGTGTGATGGGCGGCTTCGGCTTGACCGAGCCGGATGCGGGCAGCGATGCCGGCGGCACGCGCACGACGGCGGTGCGCAAGAACGGCCACTATGTGCTGAACGGCGTCAAGCGATTCATCACCCATGGCGGTGTCGGCGAGATCTTCGTCGTCACGGCGGTGACGGATCCGTCGCAGGGTACGAAGGGCATCAGCTCGTTCATTCTCACCAAGCCGACCAACGATCCCGAAGGCGCACGCGCCGCGGGCGTCGGACACGAGCCGTCACTGCCCGCGCTCAAGGGATTCCGCGCCGGCAAGAAAGAAGACAAGCTGGGGTGGCGTGCGTCCGATACGTGCGAGCTGATCATGGAAGACGTCGAGGTTCCCGCCGAGAATTTGCTGGGCGAAGAGGGCAAGGGCTTCGTGAATTTCATGAAGACGCTGGACAACGGACGCATCGGCATCGCATCGCTCTCCCTCGGCATCGCCGAAGGGGCGTTCGAGCAGGCGCTGCAGTACACGAGCGTGCGGAAGCAGTTCGGGCAGCCCGTCGCGAACTTCCAGGGCGTGCAGTTCAAGCTCTCCGACATGGCGACGGAGATCGAGGCGGGAAAGCACTTGATGTATCACGCCGCATGGCTCGCGCAGAACGGACGGCCGTTCGGCAAGGAAGCCGCGATGGCCAAGCTCTTCTGCTCCGAGCTCGCGATGCGCGCGACGATCGCCGCGGTCCAGCTGCACGGCGGTTACGGGTACACGAAGGACTACCCGGTCGAGCGGTTCATGCGCGATGCAAAAATCTGCGAGATCGGCGAGGGCACGTCGGAGATCCAGCGGATCGTCATCGCCCGGCATCTCCTGAAGGAACTTGCGGACTAACCAACGAGATCCTTCGCTTCGCTCAGGAAGACGTGTTGTGCTCTAAGTCATTGCCAAATCTCTAGTTCGCTGCTTAATTAGTCACTAGTGCCTTCTTTTTCGTTTTCTATCGCTCCGCAGCCCCTCGGCGACTCGAGTGGGGGCGTGAGCACCTGGCGTGAATCGTCGGCCGAAGCTGTGTTGGCCGCGCTGATCGCGCTCGTCCTGCTTCCGGTGCACGGCCTGTTCACTCGGGCCGATCGCACGTCGCTCCGATCCACGCTGGGACTACCGACGACCCACTTGTCGTCGTTCGCGCGCCGTTGCGCATTCCAGCCGGAACCGACGTGGTCGATCACATCGGCTCTCAGGACCTTCCTCTTGCGAGTTGCCGAGTACCGCGCGCGAACAGCGAACCCGCCGTTCGCGGCTGCGGGCATGCCACGCATGCAATTCATTCGGCTCGCCGCACAACACCCTGATATCCGACGCACCAGGACCTCCGAGTCGCCGGGCCCCGTGGACGTGTCGCGAACCAATGAAACGAGAAATTTTGATCAACGCGAACCCGCGCGAGACGCGGGTCGCCATCATCGAGGACGACCAGCTCGCTGAACTTCTGGTCGATCGTCCCGATGCCCGCCGCATGGTCGGCGACATCTACCTGGGACGCGTCGAAGCGGTACTGCCGGGCATTCAGGCGGCATTCGTAGACATCGGGACCGAGAAGAGCGCGTTTCTCCACGCGTCCGATCTCGTGTACCCCGAGGACGAGCACGACGGCGATCACGACGATGACGCCGACGAGGATGCCGACGAGCACGGCGGCGGACGCCGTCAGCGCACCAAGGCGCCGACCATTCAGGACGTGCTCAAGCGCGGCCAGGACCTGGTCGTTCAGGTGTCGAAGGAGCCCATCTCGACCAAAGGGCCGCGCGTGACGGCGCAGGTCTCACTCGCCGGACGATTCCTGGTCTTCATGCCGTTCGCCGAACGCGTCGGCGTGAGCCGCAAGATCGGCGATCGCGAAGCACGCAAACGTCTGCGCGCGCAAGTCGAGGAAGTGCTGCCGAAAGATTCGGGCGGCGTGATCGTCCGCACCGTCGGCGAAGACGTGACGAAGGAGACGCTCGAACGCGAGCTCACCACGCTCATCGGACAGTGGAAGCGAATCAAGCGCAAGACGCACTTCGTGCGCGCGCCGAATCTCATCCACCGCGAGACGAGCCTCACGCGCGGCCTCATGCGCGACGTGTTCAGCACGAAGGTGGAACAGGTGACCGTGGACTCGAAGCAGGTCTACAACGAGATCCTCGAGTACCTGAAGGGCATTGCGCCCGAGCTGATGGATCGCATCAAGCTGTACGAGGAGCAGACGCCGCTCTTCGACAAGGCGAACATCGAGCAGGAGCTGCGCGATCTGTTCAAGCGCCGCTGCGATCTGCCGTCGGGTGGATACCTGATCATCGAGCCGACCGAAGCGCTCGTCTCGGTCGACGTGAATTCCGGCCGCTACACGGGCAAGAAGGATCCGGAGAAGACCATTCTCCGCACCAATCTCGAGGCGGCGCGCGAAGTCGCTCGCCAGGCGCGCCTCCGCGACCTGGGCGGCATCATCGTCTGCGACTTCATCGACATGGAGACCAAGGCGAATCGCGACAAGGTGCTGCAGGAGCTGCGCACGCACCTGGGCCGCGATCGCGCGCGTACCAAGGCGTTCGCCGTGAGCGAGCTCGGTCTCATCGAGATGACGCGCCAACGCGTGCGGCAGAGCCATCTCCAGAACATGACCGAAGCCTGTCCGACCTGTCACGGGACGGGCCGTGTGTTCACGGCGGAGACGATCGCACGGCGCGTCGAGCGTTCGATTCGCCGCGTCGGTCTCGAGGGCCGCAAGGATCCGCTCGTGGTGCGCATTCATCCCGAAGTGGCGATGTACGTGCTCGAGAACGAGAAGGACTTGCTGAAGAAGCTCGAGAAAGCCGTGGGATTCGGATTGGAGCTTCGTGATGATCCGCTGCTCAAGCCGGACGAATTCAAGCTGGTCGTGAAGTCGGCCGGGCGCGACGTGACGCAGCAGTACGCGGTGGCGTGATCGGTCTGGCACGGTTGAGCTTGAACGAGAGGGCCAGACGCCCGCACGCTCGAGCCCGGGTGGCCTGCCGTTGTTGACACAAACGCCGATGTTATCTAGGTTTAGAGGCTAACCCCGCACGAAGTTCAGAGCCTTTTCGTACGTACTCCATGCCATACGCCATCATCAAAACCGGCGGCAAGCAGTTCCGTGTCGAGCCGGGCCGCACCTACAAGATCCCGTCGCTCGCCGGCGAAGCCGGCGGCAAGATCGAATTCAACGAAGTGCTGCTCGGCAACGACGGCAAGAACGTCAAGACCGGCGTCCCCTCGCTGTCCGGCGCCACCGTCACGGGCGAGATCGTGCGGCATGGACGCGGCGACAAGATCATCGTCTTCAAGCAGAAGCGCCGAAAGAATTACGCGCGCAAGCGTGGACATCGGCAGGGCTTCACCGAAGTCCGCATCAACGACATTTCCCTCGGCTGAGCGAGATACGAGGACGACATCGTTCCTCGCTTCGGCGCTTCGCACCTACGCTCGGAATTCTTCATTTAATCTTCTTATGGCACATAAAAAGGGCGTCGGCTCATCGCGCAACGGCCGCGATTCGAATCCGAAATACCGCGGCGTGAAGAAGTACGGCGGCGAGAAAGTGGTGGCCGGCAACATCATCGTCCGCCAGTGCGGCACCAAGTGGCACCCGGGCCGCAACGTCGGCCTGGGCACGGACTACACGATCTACGCGCTGATCGACGGCACGGTGAAGTTCGAGCACCATAGCAAGTCGAGATACAAAGTCAGCGTGTATCCGGCCGAATCGACGTCGGCGGCGTAAGGCTCGGACCTCGCCGAAGACGCACGTCAGGAAGCCCCCGCCGTTCATCGGCGGGGGCTTCCCGTTTGCAACCCGGTTGAACCCACTGCAACCATTGGCATCGCGGCCCGTAGATACTCAGGGGCCACTCTCGCGGAGGTTTCACATGGCATTGCTCGACAGACTGCGGCAGGAACTCGATCGCGCGGGAAAATCGGCGCAGCGCGCGCTCGATGAAGGCCGTTTGCGGCTGGAGTTGTATCGCGCGCGGCAGTCGGCAGATCGCTTCGCCCAACGCTTCGGCTACGCGGTATTTCGCGCGCGCAAAGGCGGGACAGATCTGCCCGCCGAAGAGTACACGGCCCACATCAACAACCTGACGGCAGCCGAGGCGGAGGTCGCGCGCCTCGAGACGCTGATCGCCGAGGCGGCGCAGGGGCGCGTCAATCCGTTCGATCCGCCGGCGTCGAAGGCCGCAGAGCCGCCCACGACGCCGTAACCGCCGGCGCACTACGGCCGCCGGTACTCCGGCGGCAACGTCTTGTAGCGCTGCTCCAACAGATCCTGCCGCGTGGGCGCGGTGTACTCGCGCCCGCGGACGTACACATGTTCGGGCGTCGTGCTCAGCTCGAACGGATCGCCGCTCCAGATGACGACGTTCGCTTCGCGTCCCGGCTGAAGCGATCCGACCCGATCCGCCGCGCCGAAGATCTCGGCCGGCGCCAGCGTCACCGCACGCAACGCTTCGGCCCACGGCAGGCCGTACGCGACCGCGTTGCCCGCTTCCTGACGGATGTTGCGGATGTTGAACTGCTCCTCGTCGCCGCCGCCCGCATTGCCGATCATGGCGACGGACACGCCCGCCGCGCGAAGCTGTCCGGCATTTTCCTGGCGCGAGCCCAGCGTGTTGAACGAGAGCGGAATGTTGTTCATGGCGCCGACCAGCACCGGCACCCTGGCGGCGGCGATCTTGTCGGCGACGAGCCACCCCTCGGCCGCGCCGGTGAGGATGAGTTTTATAGAATACTCTTTAGCGATCTGTAATGCCGTCTCGATGTCGCTCGCGCGGCTCGCCTGCAGCATCAAGGGCAGCCGCCCTTCGACGACCGGGATCATCGCCTCGAGATCCAGGCGCCCGGCCACGAACGGCCGCGACTGGTTGCGCTCGAACGCGGCGCGGTTCTTCGCGTACACGCGCGTGTCCTCGAGCAACTCTCGCAGTCTGGCGAACAACTCGCCCCGCGCGCCGATCTGGTCGCCCGGCGGCGCATCGAAGTTGGCGAACATCGCCGTCGGCGCCTTGATGAGCTGGTCGCCGAGTGCGCCGTCGACGAGGTCGATCAGCGCCATCTGGCCGCCGACGACGTTGTTGGTCTGCGGCGCGACGATGACGCTCGTGACGCCGCCTTGCCGCGCGGGCGCGACGTAGATCGATCGCGGATTCACGCCCTCCCAGACGCGGAAGGACGGCGTCAGGGCGGTGTTCGGCGTCGGCCCTTTCGCGGCGACGTCGGTCGGGCCGGAGCCATACGCGATGTCGAACAGCCCAAGCTGTGTCTCCGCGTCGATCAGCCCGGGCGTGACCCATTTGCCGGTGGCGTCGATGTGCTGCGCGCCGGCGGGCACGGCCAGGTTCGCACCGACCGCCGCGATCTTTCCATCGCGGATCACCACGGTGCCGTTCTCGATCACCGGTCCGCTCACCGGGAAGACGCGCGCGCCCGTGATGGCGATCGTCTGCGCGGCCGCGAGGGCAGGCAAGAGCGGCAATAAGAGAATGCTCATGAAGCGGCGCATCAGCGGCTCCCTCCACGGTCGGCGGGAATGAATCCCAGCTCGAAATCGGTGCGCCAGCGCTGCTGCGGATCGAGCCGATCGAACAACATCGCGCCGTCGATCCACACTTTCTCGGCGCGCGTGTAGACGCTGAACGGATTGCCCGACCACAAGACGACGTCGGCATTCTTGCCGGTCTCGATCGAGCCGATCTGACGATCGAGATCGAGCGCCCACGCGGGATTGATCGTGAGCCACTTGATCGCCTCGTCGTCCGAGATCGTGATGCCGAGCTTGCGCCCCTCGGCCATGCCTTTCGCCGCTTCCTGGTTCAAGCGCTGCGAGCCGGATGGATCGTCGGAATGCACGATCGTCTTCACGCCCGCGTGCTGGAGCAGTGCCAGGTTGCCGCGAATGGCGTCGACCGCTTCCATCTTGAAGCCGCCCCAATCGGCCCACACGGCGGCGCCGATACCTTCTTTCGCGAGCAGGTCGGCGATCTTGTACGCTTCGACGCCGTGATGGAATGCCCGGATCTTGTAGCCGAATTCGTGCGCGATGTCGATCATCTGCGCCATCTCGTCGGCGCGGTAGCAGTGGTTGTGCACGAGGATGTTGCCGCGCAGCACCTCCGCGAGCGTCTCGTTGCCCAGGTCGCGCGACGGCGGATCGCCCTTGTGATCCGCGTTCCACTTGTCCCAGCGCCGCCGATACTCCTCGGCCGCAATCCATGCGGCGCGATAGCCCGCCACGTTGCCCATGCGCGTCGACGGACCGCGCTGCGCGTAGACGCGCTTGGGGTTCTCGCCGCACGCCATCTTGAGACCGTATTTGGCGCCGGGGAATTTCATGCCTTGCACCGTGCGCGCGGGCACGACCTTGAGGACGACACTTCTGCCGCCGATGAGATTCGCCGAACCTGGAAGCACCTGCAGCGTCGTGACACCGCCGGCGAGATTGCGCGGGAACTGTGGATCCTGCGGCCACACCGAATGCTCCGCCCACACGTACGGCGTCGTGGGATTGGTCGCCTCGTTGCCGTCGCTCAATGCGTCGACGCCGGGCGCGGCGTAAACGCCCAGATGCGAGTGAACGTCGATGATTCCCGGCGTGAGATACTTGCCGTTGCCGTCGATGCGAACGGCGCCGGCTGGAACGTCCATCGCCGTCGTGCCGACCGCGGCGATCTTGCCATCGCTCAATACGACGGCGCCGTTGTGAATCGCCGGCCCCGCCGCGGTGAGAATGGTGACGTTGTAGATGTACGTCGGGGTTGACGCGAACGGCTTGTACGTGCTCGGAAATGGGTCGGCGAGCGGCGTGGAAAGCGCACCGGGACCGGGTGGCGGCGATTTGCCGGTATCAGCCGCCGGCGTCGTCGACGCAGCCGGCGGTGCCGGCGTTTGTGGACTGGGCTGCGACGCAGCATGCGCCGTCGTCGTGCAGCTCGATGCGCCGAGGAGCGAAGCGGAAAGCGCGGCGAGGAAGAGCCGCGTCGAGAGTCGTGGCATCCGATCGTGGTTGAGGTTGGGCACGAACGTACCTGCGACGGGTGGCGTGAGCCAGACTGGGCGGATCAGGAATCTGAAAAGAGGCGGACGTCGTCACCGCACAATCCGTCGACGCCGATCTCACTCAGCCGGCGCGCGACGTCCACGTCGTTCACGGTCCACACGATGACGCGACCGCCCGCATCATGCACGGCGTGCACGAGCGACGCATCGACGAGCTTCCAGTTGGGCCATACGTCGCGCGCGCCGGTTCGCGCCATGACGTCGAGAATGCCGGCTGTGTCGTTCTCGAAGAGAACGCCGCGCGGAATGTTGGGCGCGATGTCGCGCATGACTTCGATCGCCCCGTGATCGAACGAGTGCACGGCGCAGCGAACGGTTTGCGGCGCGGCGGCAACGCAATCGGCCACCAGTCGTTCGATGCCATGACCCTTGATCTCCGCGTAGACGGTTCGGTTCGCCGGGACCATGGCGAGGACGTCGGCCAGTCGGGCTGGGCCCCCGCCGTCCAGGGTGCCGAGCCCGTCGATCAGCGTCTCAGCGATCTCGACCATCCGCACGCCACGACGAACGCCGGGATCGTGGTGGACGACGACGACCCCGTCCGAGGTGGCGTGAACGTCGAGCTCGATGGCATCCGCCCCGCGCTCGAACGCCCGCCGAAACGCGGGGATCGTATTCTCGGGCAACTCCCGCTTGGCTCCCCGGTGGGCGATTCGTTCTATCGGCATGGCACGTCTGGAGATAGGGAGTGGAATACGTCGTGGGATGTATATTGCCGCCAGTCCGCGAACACCTTAACGGCCGAGTGCCCGTGGCGTCTACCTGTTGGACCGAATGAGCGATGCCCAGGGGAGGGGAAAGGGAAGCGATGACGACCGCGACCGGGAGCTCATCGCCAAATGGCGGGCTGGGGACGAGCGTGCGGCCTCGGAGTTGGTCGAGCGGCACGCGTCGGCTCTGGCGCGCTTCGCCGTCAGCTCCGGTGAACGCAACGAGGTGGACGAGCTGGTGCAGGACACGTTCGTTCGCGCATTCAACTCGATCGACGGGTTTCGCGGCGAGAGCTCATTTCGAACGTGGTTGTTCACGATCGAGCGCCGGTTGCTCCTGGACCGGCGGCGCGCCGAGAAGCGGCGGCGCGATCGCGATGAAGTCAAGGAAGGCGACGCGGCAACGGAGTACGATGCGCTCGACAGCGTCGTCGCCGACGAAACGAAGATTCGGTTGCAGCAGGCCGTCGAGCGCCTGTCGCCGACGCAGCGCGAGGTGTTCACGTTGCGTGTGACGGAAGGAATGTCGTACAAGGAAATCGCCGACGCGGTCGGCACGACGGAAGGCGCCGCGCGCGTGCACTATCACAACGCCATGCGCGCCGTGAAGGAGTCTCTCGATGAATGACTGCACCAACGCGGAAATCCGCGATCGATTGCCGGAACTGCTGCACGAGCGCCTGAACGACGGCGTGCGTGCGCAGGTGATGGCGCATCTCGCCGACTGCGTCGACTGCCGCGACGAGCTCGCCCTGCTCGCCGAGGTTCGCGCGGCGATCGAAGCGCGCACCCCGCGCGTCGATTTGAATTTCGTGATGCAGGCGCTGCCCAAGCCGCCGGCGCAAAGCGGTCACGCTGTTGCTGCTGTTCCTGGCGTCGTGCGGCTCGATCCGCGGCGTCGGGTGTGGGCGGATTGGCGGGTCGCGGCGGCGGTGACGCTGCTCGTGGCGGGTGGCAGCTCGGTGGCGCTGCTCAATCGTGGTCCGTCGGCGACGGAATCCTCGGAATCCATTCGCGCCGCCTCCTCGACCGTCACGGCGTCCGCGTCGACGACGCGGGTGCCCGATAGTTCGATTGGCGTTAGCTCGTCGCCGAATGCGGCCGTGGTGGCGGGCGCTGCTCCGCGGACGCAGCCGGCGCCGACAGTGCACCCGAGTGCGACGGAGGTCGCCGCGACGACTGCCGATCAAACGACTCCGGCCGTGTCGGCCAGCGACGCGAGTTTGTCGAATTTGAGTGAATCGCAATTGAAGGCGTTGCTGCAGGACATCGACAAGTTGCCGGCGGTCCCGGTCGCGGAACCCGAACCGGTGTCGCTGCGCATCAACACGCGGACCTCAGGAGATATCTGATGAATGCCCGCGCGCGCTCTCTCTTCGCGGTGGCGGTGGCGGCGACGCTGCTGGCCGGAGGCGGTACGGTGCAGGCGCAGGGCGGCGGTGGCCGCCGAAATGACTCCGCTCGCATCGCCGGCGGTCGGGGACGTGCCGCCGGTGGTCGCGCGGGTCGCGGTGCGCCGGATCCGCAACAGGCGCTGCGCCGTCAGATTCGCGATCGCTTCGCCGAAGTCGTGCGGCGCCAGCTGGCCCTTACCGACGATCAGGCGAAGCAGCTCAAGCAGGTCGACGATAAGTACCAGCAGCAGCGTCAGTCCATGCAGCGCGACGAGCGCGAGGCGCGGCAGGGACTTCGCGCGCTGCTCGAGGATACCACGGCCACGCCGGATGCGGGGAAGGTGGATCAGTATCTCAACCGGCTCGTGCAGGGAGAGCGCAAGCGCGCCGACATCCTCGAGGGCGAGCAGAAGGATCTGTCGGCGTTCCTGAATCCGGTGCAGCGCGCCAAGTACATGGCCCTGCGCGAGCAGCTGCAACACCGCATCGCGGATCTGACTGCGCAGGGTCGTCGAGGCGGACCGCCGCCGGGGCCACCGCCGGCGCAATAACGCCCGCGGCGTTGAGCGCGCGCGTCACGACCGCTACATTGCGCACTCGAGCCCAGGTGGTGGAATTGGTAGACGCAGGGGACTCAAAATCCCCCGACCTTCGGGTCTTGCGAGTTCGAGTCTCGCCCTGGGCATTGAAGACAAATCTTGCAGTTCGTGATCGAGGCAGCCGGGACGCTTTTGTCGTCGCGGCAAGCAGTCGTCGCGGCGAAAAGCGACGCAGCATCAACGAATTCTGGACAGCCGGATCAGCGAAGTTTCAAAACTCGCATGGTTCAACTGCATTCGGGCGCGGACACGCGAATGCTCGTCCAGTGCAACTGATCCGATGTCATCTGACATTCTGAGTGGCAGTGTTTGATCTGGCGCCAGGGATAATAGCGACAGAATCATAGAGCGCGGCTGGGTATCAGGTGTTTGCCAGAGGAGTTTACCGGACTCGTTCACGAAGCTGAATTCGACATGAGGAGGCCGAGCCGATGCCCAGAATCGCGTAACATCGGCTCCCCCGTTGTAGAGGTCTAACTCAATCTCGGCAACTCGTCGACCTCGCGTGGTAATTCGGCCTCGGATGCAGACCTGGATCGTGTCAGCCTTGCCGTCATGAATCACCCACGTATCGGGACGCGTGCATTGAACGAACAGGTCCGGCTGAGGCGAACCGCAGCTTGGGATTACTATCAGGAATGTGGCGAGCACGCTCCGTAGTCTCGACACGGCGCTAACACGCGCAGAAGAACCACGAGCTGGGACTGAGACTCAGATCGCTGAAGATCGCGGTCATTGAAGAGTACTGGAAAGACGCGGATGTCCCAGTCGATAGAACGCCAAAGAGCGTCGCACCGACAAAGCTCGTCGGTGGCCCGAACGTCGGTGCTCCGCTGTCGCCATTGGATGACGCGCCGTTCACATTGTAGAAGCACACATTGCGCTGGTCCGAGCCGGCAACATTGTACGTATAGCAAGGATCTTGGACGTAACCGTATGTCCAGCCCGAAATAGCTCCGACTTTGTCGATTTCGTAGCCAGTTTGTGCGGCGCCCTGGCCCGAATGGCCCTCCACGTTATCGATGGTGGTATAATCGGGCGAACTTAAAAATAGAGAGCCATTCGCGAATTGGTTTTTGTTGATGGTTCTCGCGATGGTTCCGAGATCGTTCGTTACGCCGATCGCGTACGATATTACGACGACATCCGAGTGGACGCAGAATGTGGGGGCGCCGGCGTCGCAATGCCCCGTCGAGAAAAACCCGGGTGGGCTCTTGAGGCCAGTCTCAAAACCGATTGTGGGGCCGTTGGTTGTTTGTGCAACGGTACTGTGGTCGTTAAGTCCAAAGTCATCAGTGCAGTGTGCTGCCGTGAGGAAATAGTACGAAAGCCCGACCTGCGCGACCGGCCCGAGCGTGCAGCCGCTAGCGCCCCCCGTATAGTAGACGCCAATAAAAAAACCAGCACGAGTCGGTCGGTAGGTGTCCCAGAGGGTCCCACTCAAGCGTCGCGGCTGAGATTGCACCTCAATGAGAACAGCATCCTCCGGTATTCCTAGCTGCGCGACTTTGGCCCGTGTGGCTCCAATCGTCGAATCTTCGGCAACGCCGATTCGAACGAGGTTACGTCGGTGATCGATACCGATACCCACTCCGCCGGGCGCGTTGAGGACCGGAGCCATTAGGGCGTTTCGCCATGCCGCCAGTGTCGCGTACGAGTATTTGACCGAAACGCGATGCCACGGTTTGGCGGCGTGCCGGGCGCTAAAACGCTGACCAAGCGCCGCCAAGACAGTTGCCCGCACTTCAGATTGACGAAGCGTGTCCGTGAGCATGAGTTCGATCCCATCGTCGGGATCCGCGGCAATGCCGCCAAACTCCGGCGAGCTACCAGTAATCGCGAGATAAATGGAATCAATAGCGCCAATCGCCAGCGGGGAGGCTGGCTGAGTGCCTAAGCTGCGAACGCCGACGGCTGCAGCCGCGAAACGCGGGCTGGTCGGCCTGTCGTTGCTGCAGGCCAGAACGCCGAGTGCAAACGCATTGAGCACGATGTGATTGCGGTGACGCATACAGGCCCCAAGTCATGGCGCATGGTCATGGACGAATCAGTAGTCGACGCCGACTATAAGTATCACTAATGCAATTTTCAAGATATATTATTAGAGGGCCATGTTGCGACACAGGACTTGGTTCGTAACGCTGCAGCCCGTGCGGACCACAATCCTGGGGCGAACGTCTGGTGATCGCCTATCTGATACGGGGGTCGAGAAATCTCATGCGAACCGCACCGATTTGTTCTCCGATCCTGTTCTCGCTGGAGTGACGCGCTGTCTGGGGTTCGCGTCGAGACAGCCGCGCGCGCATTGGAACACGTACGCGTGCCGGCGCGGCCTTCTCGCGACCGTCTCGTGTCGCGTGCGAAACAAAGATGATGGGCCGGCAGCCCGCCCCGTTGGAACTCCGAAACCTCGTCCTGTGACGACTGCCAAAGCCCAGCGTAGAACCCCGCAACTAATTCCGTCGGCGGCGACTACTGGCGATGCCGCGCCCCCAAGGACAGTTTTCTTCCTCGACACACCTAGCCGAGCCAGCGTGAAAACGCCTATCCTTACGGCCGCCTGCCTGCTCATCCTGGCAGTAATCGCGGGTGTCTCCCCGGCGCCGGCGCGAGCACAATCTCGCGCGAAGCCTGACGAACGCGCCGTGCGCGCCGTTCTCGATTCCTTCTATACCGCCGTCGGCGCCCAGCACTACGACTCCGCGGCGGCGTTCGTCATCTTCGAGCCTTTCGCGCGGTATTTCCACCAGCAGATCGGCAACCTGCGTAGCGCCATACCGCACAGGTGGAGCGTCGAAGAGTACATGGCGACCGATACGACGATGCCGCGCATCGTCGCCGAATGGCAGGTGCAGCAACTCAACAAGCGCGCGAACGACGATCCATTCCTGTACTACGGACATGAGTACGCGCGTATCACGTCTGCGGCGGAGCTCGTTGCCCTCGATCCGCACGACGCGCTCGCGCGATGGATCGAGGCGAAGGACCCGCGGTACCGCATGATCGAAGCGTGGAAGCGCTCGAACTGCAGCGCACTGTCTCCGCTGCCTCCGCCCGAGTCCATGCCCAGGCAGGTGGTGAAGGGCGTTGCCTTCAGCGACGATACCACGGCGTACGCGATCGTCGACGACGCTCGTAAAGTCAGCGACGACGTGGCCATGTACATGACTCACCGCGTGCTGACGCTCCGTGCACGCGGACGATCCTGGCGCATCGTGCCGAGCGGCGAGCTCCTCGATCACATGAACGGTGGATTCGCTGGAATGAGTTGTGAGAAGCGCTGACACCGCTTTACTTGAAGGGGCACACGGGCGCCGATAGCTTTCGGCGCCCTCTTTTATTCGTGCTTTCACAAACACTCGAGCGTCATGGCCACGTATAAGCTCGCCAAGGTTCCGTCGAACGGAGAACGCATCGGTTACGAGCAGGGTGTGCTCAACGTCCCGAACAATCCGATCATCCCGTTCGTGGAAGGCGATGGGACCGGCGCCGACATCTGGCGCGCGTCCGTGCGTGTGTTCGACGCGGCCATCGAAAAGGCGTACGGCGGCGAACGCCGCGTGGCGTGGATGGAAGTCTTCGCCGGCGAAAAGGCCTTCACGAATTACAACGACTGGCTGCCGCAGGAAACGGTCGACGCGATGCAGGAATTCCGCGTCTCGATCAAGGGTCCGCTCACGACGCCGGTGGGCGGCGGCATTCGCTCGCTCAACGTGACGCTGCGCCAGGTCCTCGACCTCTACGCCTGCATTCGCCCCGTCCGCTACTTCGAGGGCGTCGGCAGCCCGATGAAGGATCCGGGGAAGCTCAACATCGTCGTCTTCCGCGAGAATACCGAAGACGTGTACGCCGGCATCGAGTGGAAGGCGGGATCGCCCGAAGCCGACAAGCTCCGCGACTTCATCCAGAAGGAATTCAAGAAGGACATCCGCGAGCATTCGGCGATCGGCATCAAGCCGATGTCGGAATTCGGCTCGAAGCGCCTGATCGACATGGCGATTCGTTACGCGCTCAAGCACGACCTGCCCTCGGTGACGCTCATGCACAAGGGCAACATCATGAAATTCACCGAAGGCGCGTTCCGCGACTGGGGCTATGACCTGGCGCGCGAGAAGTACGCCGATACGCTGGTGAGTGAAGCCGACCTCGCGAAGGGCGGACCGGGCGCGCGCGCCGACGCGGTGATCATCAAGGATCGCATCGCCGACTCGATGTTCCAGCAGCTGCTGCTGCGCCCCGATGAGTATTCCGTCATCGCGACGCCGAACCTGAACGGCGACTACGTCTCCGACGCGGCGGCCGCGCAGGTCGGCGGACTGGGCATTGCGCCCGGCGGCAACGTCGGCGACGGCGTGGCCGTGTTCGAGGCGACCCACGGCACCGCGCCCAAGTACGCCAATCTCGACAAGATCAACCCGGGCAGCGTCATCCTGTCCGGTGTGATGATGTTTGAATATATGGGTTGGAATGAAGCCGCGCGGCTCATCGAGCGCGGCCTCGAGAACGCCATCAAGTCGAAGCGGGTCACGTACGATCTCGCCCGCCAGATGCCCGGCGCGTCCGAAGTCTCGACGTCCGGCTTCGGCGACGGGATCATCAAGGGCATGTCGGCTTAACGGCTTCAACCGGTTTCAATCGTCGCCGCCGGCGACAGGATCACGCGCACCCATGACCCTCACGTTGAATGCCGCGGCGCTGCCGTCCGACTTCGGCACGCTCGAGACGCCGCTGCTCGTCATCGCGCTCGCCAGCACGCCCGCCAGCGCGTCTTCGAGCGCACCGACGTTGACCAGCGACCTGCAGCCGATCGACGCCGTCACGTCCGGCGCGCTCGGACGAGTCCTCTCCCGCCGCGACTTCCGCGGCGGTCGAGACGAGACGCTGCATCTCGCGGGCGGCGAGCGAGGCGTCGAGCGCATTCTGCTCGTCGGCATGGGGCCGGCCGCCGATCGCGCCTCCGCGTTGCGCCGTGCGGGCGCCATCGCGGCGCGGCAGGCGAATCGCATGGGCGTCGGCAGACTGGCATTCGTCGCGGGTTCCATGACGGCGGACGAAGTCGAAGCCGCCGGCCTCGGGCTCATCGCCGGCGCATGGGACTTTAAAGAAATGAAAACGGCGCCGCCCGCCGAAGAGCAGCGCGCGCCGCTCGACCAGGCAACCATTCTCAATGCCAACGCCGACGCCAACAACGCCGGCGTCCGCGCCGCGCAGGCGATCGGCGAAGGCCACTCGCTCGCCCGCCGCCTGGGCATGCTGCCCGGCAACATCTGCACGCCGGACTATCTCGCCGAGACCGCGCGCGACATCGCGAAGCGATTCGGCATGCAGATCACGGTGCTCGATCGCGAGGCGATGACGCGCGAAAAGATGGGATCGTTTCTCTGCGTCGCGCAGGGCACGACGCAGGATCCCAAGCTGATCGCGATCGAGTATCGCCGCGGGCCCAAGGACGGCAAACCGATCGCGCTCGTCGGCAAGGGACTCTGCTTCGACTCGGGCGGCATCTCCATCAAGCCCGCGCAGGGCATGGAGTGGATGAAGTTCGACATGTGCGGCGCCGCCGGCGTGCTTGGCGCCATGGAAGCGATCGGCCGTTTGGAACTTCCGGTCAACGTCGTGGGTCTCATCGGCTCGACGACCAACATGCCTTCGGGCGAAGCCGTGAAGCCCGGTGACGTGGTGCAGGCGTCGAACGGAAAATTCATCGAGATCATCAACACCGACGCGGAAGGCCGGCTCGTTCTCGCCGACGTATTGGTGTACGCCAAGCGCTTCGAGCCTGACGCGGTGGTCGACGCGGCGACGCTGACGGGTGCGTGCGTCATCGCGCTCGGACACACCGCCACCGGCGTGATGGGCAACGACGAAGCATTGGTGCAGGAAGTGCTGAACGCGGGCAAGCGCTCTGGTGAACCGGGGTGGCCGCTGCCGCTGTGGGACGATTATAAAGATCTCATCAAGTCCGACGTTGCGGACATCAAGAACTCGGGCGGACGGCCCGCGGGCACCATCACCGCGGCGCTCTTCCTCAAGGAGTTCGCCGAAGGCTACTCATGGGTGCATCTGGACATCGCGGGAACGGCGTACACGGAATCGGATCTGGGCACGGTGCCGCGGGGACCGACCGGCGTGCCCGTTGGAACGTTCGTCGAGCTCGTGCGAGGACGCACACGCTGACGTCATCGCGAGTCCTTCGCGCCCTCGCGCGTGCGGCGCGCGGGCGACGCTTCGGCCTCGGCCTGCTCCTGGCCGGGGCCGTTTTGCAGGCGCGGCCGCACACCGTCGGCGCGCAGGTGCCCGTGCGTCCGGACACGGTGAAGAAGCGCGACACCATCCTCGTGCCGATTCCGCAGCGCGCCGATTCCATTCTTCGCGACACGCTGGCGAAGAAGGATTCGCTGCATCCAATCGCCAAGGACACGATACGTCCCGACACGATCAAGGCGCCGATCGCGCACGCCGAGATGCCGACGGAGCTCGCGATCGGACGTTCGCTGCATTGGGACCGCGACTCGTTGTTCGCCACCGGCGCGCTCACGCTCGCCGACTTGCTCGAGCGCGTGCCCGGTCTGACGTCGTTTCATTCGGGGTGGCTGCCGTCGCCCGCGACTGACGCATACATGGGCGACATCCGCCGCGTGCGCGTCTTCATCGACGGCCTCGAGTATCTCGGACTCGATCCGCGCAATCACGGCGCGCTCGATCTCACGCAAGTCAACCTGTGGGGAATGGAAGAGGCGACGATCGAGCCGACCGCCAGCGAAGTGCGCGTATATCTGCGAACGTGGCGCCAGCGGAACACGCATCCGGAAACGCGAACGGATGTCAGCACGGGCGATCAAGCGACGACGATGTACCGCGGTTTCTACGGCAAGCGGTTGAATCACGGCGAAGACATTCAATTCGGCGCGCAACAGAACAACGCCGGCAATCCGGCACAGGTCCTCGGCGGCAGCGGCACACAAACCGGAACGGTCGCGCGCCTGGGCTGGGCGAAGCCGAATTTCAGCGTCGATGGTTTTCTGTCGCACATCAGCCGCACGCGCGACCTGACGCGGCGCGATCCGGGAGTCGGCGGCGATTCGATGCCCAATGTCGCGTCATCGCGCACCGACATGTACTTCCGCGTCGGCTACGCCGATCCCGACACCAGCCACCTTTGGCTGCAAGCGATGGCCGGCGCCTCGAAGTACGACTATACGGGCGTCCGAACCGACAGCGTCATTGCCTTTCCGAAAACCGCGGCGGACACGGCGTTCAACAATCAGCCGCTCGATACGAGCACGTATCGTTCACAGTATCTGATCACCGGCGGCACCGTGCGCGGACCGTTGCGCGTCAGCCTTACCGAGCGGCTCTTGAGCGGCGGCGGCAAGTCGATCAATTCGCCTTCGGCGCGCGGGAGCTTTGCGTGGGGACCGTTTGGCGTGAGCGCCTTCACGCAAGCGAAGGACCTGGATTCCATCTCCCGGTCCGACGTCACCGCGCAATTCAATCCGTTGCCGTTCGTCAGCGTGCTGGCGAGCGCGGGACGCAGCACGGACTCCCGCATCAAGGACAGCAGCTTCACGGCGTCGTACCTTCGCGCCGAAGCCGGGGTTCGCTACAAGAATCTCTGGTTCCTGGGCGGGATTCTGAAGCGCGACAGCGCATCGCTCACGCCGCCCAACGTGTACGACACCACGTTCGCGCGAGTGGGCGAAGCGCCGGTGACCGGGGCGACCGCCGCCATTCGCGGGCAGGTGTGGCGTCTCATTCACATCGACGCCTGGGCCGTGCGCTGGAACGACACGCTCGGCTACTATCGTCCGCGGTATCAAACGCGCACCGAGTTGTACGTGCATACGAACATGCTCGATCGTTTCCCGTCCGGGCACCTGGGCATCATGGCGTCGCTCATTCACGAGTATCGCTCGAACGTGCGATTCCCGGTCGGTGTCACGACCTTCGACAACGGCGCGACCGTGAGCACGACGAACGTGGTGCCGTCGACGGCGCTCGGCTATCGCACGATCTCGACGCTCCTCGAGATTCGCATTCTCACCGCCACCATCTCGTGGCAGTTCCGCAACGTGCTCGGCGAGCGATACTCGCAGGTCCCTGGCTTCCTGATGCCACGGCAGACCAACTTCTACGGCGTGCGCTGGTCGTTCGTCGATTGACGATGCGCGACTCGGGTTCATCACGTTTCTGGAGCGGCTCCGTCCAATGATCAAGAGCATGACCGGCTTCGGCTCGGCCGACGGCGACGTGGGCGGCGCGCACGTCTCCGTGGAGGTGCGGTCCGTCAACCACCGATTCTTCAATCCGTCGATCAAGTTGCCGTCGGAGCTGAGTCGCTGGGAGGCGGAAGTGCGCGAGGCGATGCGCAAGGGCATCGCGCGCGGACACGCCACGCTGACGGCGCGCGTCGAGCGCCACACGGGCGACGCGCTGCACATCGACGAAGAGCGCTTTCGATTGTACGTCGAGCAGATTCGCGCCTTGCAACAGAAGTTCGATCTGCATGACGCGGTGGACGTCGGGACGGTGCTTCGCTTACCCGAGGTGATCACGAGCGGCGAGGAGAGCGATGAAGGCACCGCGCCGGAGCTCGTCGACATCGTCGAACGAGCGCTCACCGCGCTCGACCAGATGCGTTCAGCCGAAGGGGCGCGGCTCAAGACGTATCTCGAGGAACGCTTGGGAATCATCGAGCACGCCGTGAACCGCATCGCCGTGCGAGCGCCGGGGCGATTGGTGGAGCAGCGGGATCGGTTGCGGGCGTCCGTGCAGGAGCTCGCCGGCGGGATCGCCCTCGACGAGCAGCGGCTGGCGCAGGAGATCGCGGTGCTGGCCGACCGGCTCGACGTGTCGGAAGAGATCAGCCGATTCCACTCGCACTTCGTGGCGTTTCGCGCGGCGCTCGCGTCGCCCTCGCCCGATGGAGTGGGGAAGCGCCTGGGCTTCCTGCTTCAGGAGTTGCTGCGCGAGGCGAACACCACGGGCAGCAAGGCGAACGATGCGGCGATCCTGCAGGACGTCATCGTGATCAAGGAAGAGCTGGAGCGGATTCGCGAGCAGTCGGAGAACGTGGAGTGAATCCGTTTCCGATCATCCTGTCGTCTCCGTCGGGCGGCGGAAAGACGACCATCGCGCGGCTACTGCTGGAGCGGCGCGCCGACGTCGGCTACTCGGTCTCGTGCACGACCCGGTCGCCGCGGCCGCGCGAGGTGGATGGCAAGGATTACTACTTCCTCACGAGAGAAGAATTTATCTCCCGGCGCGACGCCGGCGAGTTCGCCGAGTCGGCGGAAGTGCACGGGAACCTGTACGGGACGCTCAAGAGCGAGATTTCGCGGGTTCTGAGCCTCGGCCGCCACGTCATTCTGGACATCGACGTGCAGGGGGCTCGGCTGATTCAGGCTGTCTTTCCCAAGGCGGTGACCATCTTTGTGCTCCCGCCCTCGGGGGAAGTCCTCCTGGACAGGCTCCAGAGCCGCAAAACCGAGTCCCCCCAACAGCTTGTCGCTAGATTACATTCCGCATTGCAGGAATTGCGGGCGGTCGAGGAATACCAGTACGTCGTCGTGAATGACAACCTCGACCAGGCTGTGCAGCGGGTGAATTCGATCATCGACGCGGAGGTGGTCAGCCAAGCTCGGCTGGCCGGGCTCCGGCAGAGCGTCGAGGCGTTGGTTCATCGGCTGGAGCAGGCCGTGCATCACCATTCATCGAGCTGACGAGAGACGACATCATGCGAGTGTTTACGCCGGGCGAGATCGCCAAGCATGCCGCCAACAAGTATCTCGGAGTGCTCGTCGCCGCGAAGTATGCGCGCGTGCTCAACGAGTTTCCGCGCGACCGTTCGTCGTCGCGCGAGAAGAAGCTGACGACGCGGTCGCTGGAAGAGCTGTCGAAGGGCGACATCGTGTACCACGTGGTGCCGCGCCGACGGGCTGAGTAAGCTCGAGTTATCGCGAGCGCGCTCGGTTGTCATCCCGAGCGAGCGGAGCCGGGTGCCCTCTGGGCGCATGAGGGACCCCCTTCTCAGCGGAGCGCTGCGTATGGCTCCTCCGTCGGGACGGGGGTCCCTCGACTTCGGCGCTTCGCGCCTCCGCTCGGGATGACATATTTTTTCCCCCATGCGCCCTTTCACCGGCAAACGCATCCTCCTCGGCATCACCGGCGGGATCGCGAGCTACAAGTCCGCGTGGCTCGCGCGGCTCTTGAGCAAGGCGGGCGCCCAGGTGGATGTGGTGATGACGCGCGCGGCGACGGAATTCGTCGGCGCGATCACCTTCGAGGCGCTGACGGGCCGTCCGGTGCACACGGGTCTGTTCGACGCGGGCCGGGCGCTCGATCACATCAAATTGGCGCGCGAGGCGGATGCGATCGTCGTCGCGCCCGCGACGGCCGATTTTCTCGCGCGCGCCGCGACGGGGCAGGCCGACGATCTGCTCTCGGCGACACTGCTCGCCGCGGGCTCGCCGGTGCTGTTCGTGCCCGCGATGAACGATCACATGTGGGCGCATCCGCAGACGAAACAGAACGTCGCGCATCTGCGGTCGCTCGGGAATCGTGTGCTGGAGCCGGATGAAGGCGCGCTCGCCGCGGGCGAAGGCAGCGGCCCCGGACGTATGCCGGAACCTGAAATAATATTTGCTCATGTAAGCCGCTTACTGGAGCCGGCGGGGTTCGGCGGCCGGCGCGTGCTGGTGACGGCAGGGCCGACGCGCGAAGCCATCGACCCCGTACGATTCATCTCGAACCACAGCAGCGGCAGAATGGGTGTGGCGCTCGCGGCCGCGGCGTGGCGTCGTGGCGCGACGGTGGATCTCGTCGCGGGACCGCTCGCCGTGCCGGCGCCGCCAGGAGTCGCGGTGCACGGCGTCGAGTCCACGGACGACATGGCCGCGGCGGTCGAACGATTGCTCCCGCGATCAGACGTGTTGGTGATGGCCGCCGCACCGGCCGATTTTCGTGCGTCCGCACCGGCGGCGTTGAAGATCAAGAAGACCGAGTCGCCGGCGCCGCTGGCGCTGGCGCCGACGCCCGATATTCTACGCGCCACGACGTCGGCGCGGAAAGCGGGATCGGTGATCGTCGGCTTCGCGCTCGAGACGAACGACGTGCTCGCGGGCGGACGAAAGAAGCTCGCCGGCAAGGAGCTCGACATGATCGTCGTCAACGATGCGACTGAAGCCGGCGCCGGCTTTGGCGTCGACACCAATCGCGTGACGCTGCTCATGCGCGACGGCGGCGAAGAACAGTTGCCGCTCATGTCCAAGGCTGACGTGGCCGATGCCATTCTCGATCGCGTGGAGAAATTGATCGGTGGACGCTAAGGATCTGTTGCGGCGCTACCTCGAGCAGCGGCGCGAGATGGGCGAATCGGAGCTCGTGCTCGATCGCATGTCGGTCGATGAGGCGATGACGTTGCTGGCGGGCAAGCGAGAGACGGCGGCGGGAAACCGCGACGCTCGCGCGCGTGCCGTCGAAGACGACGTGGCGGCGCCCGTTCGCGATTTGAACGATCCACAAGTGGGCGATTGGCGCACCGCGCTGCGCGCGGCGGGAGCGACGCCCGACGCCATGCCAACAAAACAGACGGCAGCCCCGTCGAACCCTGTCGGCGTCACCATGGAGCAGCTCGATTCGCTCAATGACATCGCGGCGCACGTCGCTTCGTGCACGCGATGCCCGCTGTATTCGACCGCGCTCAACCCCGTGCCGGGCGAAGGGAATCCCGACGCGGACTTCATGTGCGTCGGCGAGGCGCCAGGCGCGACCGAAGATGAAACGGGACGGCCGTTCATCGGAGCCGCCGGCCAGTTGCTCACAAAAATTCTCGGCGCCATCGGGTTGGCGCGGGAGGACGTGTTCATCTGCAACGTTCTGAAGCATCGGCCGCCCGGCAATCGAAATCCGATGCCAAACGAGGTCGAGGCGTGCAGTCCGTACCTCATTCGCCAGATCGAGCTCGTCAAACCGAAAGTGATCCTTGCACTCGGCACGTTCGCAGCCCAGACTCTCCTCTCTACAAAAACGCCGATCGGAAAACTCCGCGGCCAGGTGCACCGGTATCACGGGGTGCCTTTAGTCGTTACTTACCACCCCGCGGCGCTTCTTCGTAATCCCTCGTGGAAGCGCCCGACTTGGGAAGATGTCCAGCTTGCCCATCGAATACTCACCGGCGCCGCAGACCCCCAGCCTGGGGCGTGATCCGTATCGCGACCGGCGTCCGCCATACTCCGAGGACGCCGAACAAGCGGTACTCTCGGCGATGTTGATCGACCAGGACGCGGTGCTCCGCGCGGTCGAGTTCGTCGACGACACCATGTTCTACGCCGAGCGGCACCGGCGGATCTTCCGCGCGATGGTGACGATCGCGGAGCGCGGCGGTGTCGTCGATCCGCTCACGCTCTCCGACGAGCTGGGTCGCCGCGGCGAGCTCGATGCGAGCGGCGGCAAGGACTACATCGGCTTTCTCGTCGACGCGGTGCCGACCGCGGCGAACATCGAGTATCACGCGCAGATCGTGCGCGAGAAGGCGATTCTCCGCCGCCTGATCGAAGTCTCGACGTCGATCGTCAGCGAAGCGTTCGAAGGCAAGTTGACGGCGAACGCGCTGCTCGACGAAGCGGAGTCGAAGATCTTTCAGGTGGCGCAGCAGCAGACGCGCGACGGGTTCACGCGCATCAAGGAGCTGCTGTGGCCGACGATGGAACGCATCGAGGCGCTGCAGAAAGGTGGCAAGACGATCACCGGCGTCGCGACGGGCTTCGGCGATCTCGACGAGATGACGTCGGGGTTTCAGCCGGCGGACCTGATCATCGTCGCGGCGCGTCCGTCGATGGGAAAGACGGCGTTTACGCTGAACATCGCGCAGTACGCCGCGATCGAGCACAACGTGCCGGTGGCGTTCTTCTCGCTCGAAATGAGCAAGGAGTCGCTGGTGCAACGCATGATCACGTCGGAGGCGCGCATCGACGCGCAGAAACTCCGCAAGGGCATGCTGCGCGACGACGATTTCCCGCGCCTCGCGCGCGCGGCGGGCATCCTGAGCTCGGCACCGGTGTGGATCGATGACACTCCTGGTATTAGCATTCTGGAAATGCGCTCCAAGGCGCGCCGGCTCAAGTCGGACGCGGGCGTCGGCCTGGTGATCGTGGACTACCTGCAGCTCATGGCGGGGCCGGCCGGCGTCGAGAGCCGCCAACAGGAAGTCAGCCAGATCTCACGCGGCCTCAAGGCGCTCGCGAAGGAGCTCAACGTTCCGGTGGTGGCGCTGTCGCAGCTCTCGCGCGCGCCGGAGCAGCGAACGGGCGACAACAAGCGCCCGCAGCTCTCCGACCTTCGCGAGTCGGGCGCGATCGAACAGGACGCGGACCTGATCATGTTCCTCTACCGGCAGGAGTTCTACGACGGCCCGGTGGACAAGGACGGGAATTCGCTCGAGGGGAAGGCGGAGGTCATCGTCGGAAAACAACGGAATGGTCCGACGGGCATGGTGAATTTGTTCTTTCACAAGCAGTACACGCGGTTCGAGTCGTATACCCAGAGAGGATAGGCCGTCGCGCATAACGAAATCGACCACGGACCGTTCGGACATGCACGGATCGGTACGGAGACGGCGTTTGTAACTGCGTTGCACATGAGTTCTTTTGAACACCCTCGGGATGCTTCGGTGATGGAAGCGTCCCGAGGGTGTTCTTCATTCAATCGACCGCCGTTCACCAGGAACGCCGTCTCCGGCCTGTCCGTGGTCGTCCGTCAAGTCCGTGGTAAGCTGTTCCGCCTCCGTCCGTGGCTAACTTTCCTCCCATGCCGAAGTCCAAGACGGTCTACCGCTGCACCGAATGCGGGTCCGAGTACTCCAAGTGGCAAGGACGGTGTGAGACCTGCGGCGAGTGGAACACACTCGTCGAGGAGATCGCCGCGCCCAAGCTCGCGGTCTCCGGCAGCAAGACCGCGCGCCGAATCGGGGGGGCGCGTACGCTCGCCGAAGGCGGAAGCGTCGCCCCAACGCCGAGGCTCCGTGAGGTCACCGGCTCCCAGGCGCAACGCTGGAAAACCCGCCTCGATGAATTCGATTTCGTCCTGGGCGGCGGCATCGTTCCCGGCTCGATGATTCTCATCGGCGGCGAACCCGGCATCGGCAAATCGACGCTGCTGCTGCAGGTCGCCGCGAAGCTCGAGGCGGCGGGGCACGCGACGCTCTACGCAAGCGGAGAGGAGTCGCCGCTCCAGGTGAAGCTTCGTGCCGACCGGCTCGGAGACAGCGCGTCTGAAGTCTCGCTGCTCGCCGAAACGAATCTCGAGACGATTCTCACGACGTCGGCCACCGTGAATCCCGCGGTGTTGATCGTCGATTCCATTCAAACCGTGTTCACCGCCGATCTCGAGGGTGCGCCCGGCAACGTGGGCCAGGTGCGCGAGTGCGCCGCACGGCTCATGCGGTACGCGAAAGAAAGTGGAACGACCGTGTTCGTCGTCGGGCACGTCACGAAGGGCGGTGGCATTGCCGGGCCCAAGACGCTCGAGCACATCGTCGACACGGTGCTCTACTTCGAGGGCGAAACCACGCTCGATCATCGCGTGTTGCGCGCGACGAAGAATCGCTTCGGTTCGGTTGATGAAATCGGCGTGTTCCGGATGCTCGAGAGCGGGTTGGAACCGGTGGCGAATCCCTCCGAGTTGTTCATGGGCGATCGCGCGTCGCACGCATCGGGAAGCGCGGTGACCGCGCTGCTCGAAGGCACGCGCCCGGTGCTCGTCGAGATCCAGGCACTCGCGGCCAAAGCCGGCTTCGGCACGCCGCAGCGCGTCGCGACGGGATTCGACGGTCGCCGGTTGGCCTTGCTGCTCGCCGTCCTCGACAAGCGCGCGGGATTGTCGTTCGCGCAGCTCGACGTCTTTCTGAACGTCGTCGGCGGTATGCGCCTGCAAGAGCCGGGCGGGGACCTCGCGGTCGCGGCGGCACTCGCATCGAGCGTGTACGACCGCCCGCTCGCCACCGACGCCGTCTTCGTGGGCGAAGTTGGGCTCGGCGGCGAGGTACGCACCGTCTCGCAGGTCGATCGGCGAATCGCCGAAGCCGCCAACATGGGACTCCGGCGCGTGTATCTGGCGGAGCGCGGCGTGCCCAAGCGGGTGTCGCGAGAGGTCGAGCTCGTGCCCGTGCGCACGATTCAGGATTTGCTCAAGCGACTTTTTGCATGAGTGACCTGGTAACATCGGCCGCCGCGCGCGACGTTGGTGTCGTCATCGTCGCCGGAGGCAGTGGCAGCCGTGTCGCGCAGGACAGCGAGAGCGGCGAGCTCAAACAGTTTCGCTGGGTGGCGGGGAAGCCCGCGCTCCTGCATAGCCTGCAGACGTTCATGGCGCGCCCGGACGTGATCTCTGTCGTCTGTGTGTTGCCGCGCGAATATGCGGCGGATCCGCCACCGTGGATCTTCCAGTGCGACATCGATCGCTTGATGATCTCGACGGGTGGCCGCACGCGCACGGAATCGGTTCGCAACGGGCTCGAGGACCTTCCCGACGAAGCGGCGATCGTGCTCGTGCACGATGCCGCGCGTCCGCTGGTCGGCGACGAGACGATCGACCGCGTCGTGCAGTCGGTGCGCACCGGCAGCGCGACGATCGCCGCGCTGCCCGTCGTCGACACGCTCAAGGAAGTGGACGCCGACGGCACCATCGTGCGCACGATCGATCGCGAACGCTTGTGGCGCGCGCAGACGCCGCAGGGCTTTCCGCGCGCGCTCATCGAGCGTGCGCATCGCGACGCCAAGACGCAGCATCTCTCGGCCACCGATGACGCCGCGCTGTGCGAACGACTCGGGCTGCCGGTGCGCGTGGTCCGCGGGAGCGAGCGCGCGATGAAGATCACCGAGGAGCGGGACTTCGCGCGCGCCGAAGCGCATTTTCTGTTGCCGGAATGATCCCACCCTCGCAGCGGAATTCCGAGCGAAGGTGCGAGCGGAGCGAAGCGCCGGCGCGAGGAACCATCTCGTGAGAGTCGACACGCTCTCGATCCCATTCTGGTCCCCCGAAGAAATCGAGACCGCGATTCGCCCCGCGCTCGCGCAGATCGAGACGCGTCGCGTGCTCGCGTATCCGACGGAAACGGTGTACGGCTTTGGCGGCGGCATCGATCGCGACTCGGTCGACGCACTCGTGCGACTCAAGAATCGCCCGCCCGGAAAGCCGTTCTTGCTGCTCATCGCCGGCCCGGACATGGTGGACCGGCTCGCGCTGCGTCTGCCATCGTATGCGACGAATCTCGTCGCGCGTCACTGGCCCGGGCCGCTGACGCTCGTGTTGCCCGGCGGCGAGAACCGGGTGCCCGATCGGTTGCGCGGACCCGAAGGCGGCATCGCGGTGCGATGGACGAGTCATCCCGCCGTCGCGCGGTTGATTCGCGCGCACGGCGACGCGATCACTTCGACGAGCGCCAACCGTCCGGGGGTTCCGCCCGCCAACTCCGCGCGAGAGATTCTTGAGCAATGGAGCGACGCCGTCGCGCGCGGCCAGCTGCGCGTGCTCGACGGCGGATCGCTCAATCACTCGAAGCCATCGACGGTGCTGGATTGCACGGGCCGCTTGCCTCGCGTCATTCGGCCGGGCGAAATCCCGGCGAAGGTCCTTCGAGAGAGCGTGCCCAATTTGATCGGAGATGCGTGATGCCCGTGCGGTCATCCTGAGCGAGGCGAAGGATGACAAACAGGACAGGACACTTATGAAGATTTTATTCGTCTGCACCGGCAATACGTGTCGCAGCCCGATGTCCGAAGCCATCGCGCGCAAGATCGCGATCGAGCGCGGCCTGCACGACGTCGAGGCGTTGAGCGCCGGCACGAGCGCGCACGACGGCTCGCCGGCCAGCGACGGATCGCTGCTCGTCGGCATCGAACGCAACATGGACCTGGGCGGCCACGCGGCGCAGACGCTCACGCGCGATCTCGTGCGCGATGCAGATCTCATCCTCGCGATGGCGCCACACCACCTCGAGCGAATCGAAGCACTCGGCGGCGCGGGCAAGGCGTTTCTGCTGTCCGACTACGCCTCACATGGTCAGTCCACGCGGCCGATCAGCGATCCGATCGGCGCGGAGCTCGAGGTGTATCGCGCGACCGCCGACGAGCTCGAGGAAGAAATCCGCCGGGTGCTCGATCGCATCACCGCGGAGCGCGGCTCGCGCGCCGAGTGAGGCGCGATACGGCGGACGTGGACGCACAGAACGCACAGAACGCACAGAACGCACAGAACGCACCGAGCGAAGCGAGCGGAGCGAGCGACATGCGTGTCCCCGAGCGGCTCGTGCTGCTCGGACATCCCGTGGTGCACTCCCTGTCTCCCACGTTTCAGAACGCGGCGCTTCAGGCTGCGGGTATCCACGTCCGCTACGAGCCAGTCGACGTCGCGCCGCATGATCTGGAGACCGTGATCGCGCAGCTGCGCGGCGAAGGCGTCGCGGGAAACGTGACAGTGCCGTTCAAGGAGCGCATGCACGACGCGTGTGACGTGCTCACTCCGCTCGCGCGCCGCGTCGGGGCGGTAAACACGTTCTGGGTCGACGGTGAAGGGAGGTTGGTCGGCGACAACACCGACGTTGGCGGATTCGACGCCGCCGTGCGAGCTCGACTCATTCTCGAGCCCCGCGACATCACCATCGGCGTGCTTGGCGCGGGCGGCGCTGCCGCGGCGGTGCTCGCCGCGGTCGAAGCGTGGCCGGGGTGCTACGCGCACGTCTTCAATCGCACGCCGGAGCGCGCGCGAATTCTGTGTGAGCGATTCAGTACCGTGGCGCAACCGGTTGATGACGTCGGCGTCATCGAAGGCGCACAGCTTGTCGTGAATGCAACGTCCATTGGAATCCGGACCGACGATCTTCCGCTCGACCCCTCCGTGCTTGGGCCGGATACGCTCGTCTTCGATCTCGTATACGCCCGCGGCGAGACTCGCTTCGTGCGAACGCTGCGCGATCGCGGTATTCGTGCGATCGATGGGCTGCCGATGCTGGTCGAGCAAGGCGCACTGGCGTTCGAGCGATGGTTCGGCCACGCTCTCGGGTCCGACGCGCTGCGGAGTGTGATGTGGGAGGCCGCCACGTCAGCCTGACCCGTCCTTCGTTGTCAGCGCTGTCAGCGCTCAGGATGACCGCGCTGGAGCTATTCCTTCCGCGCGCCTGCCCAGTCTGCGACCGTTTGCTCGACCGGCGTGAAACGGGACTCGTCTGCGGCGCATGCTGGGCCCGCTTGCCGCTGTTGCCGGCACCGCGGTGCGATCGGTGCGGTCATCCCACGTATGGGCACGCCTGTCGTTGGTGCGAATTGCTCCCGCCTTACGTGCGCGCCGCACGCAGCGTCTGCTGGGCGGCCGGCGACGTCGGACTCGGCATCGTGCACACGCTCAAATACCTCGGCTGGCACGCGGTGGCGCCCGAGCTCGCCCTGCGGATGAGCCGCGCCTCGTGGCCGATCGACGTCATCGAGGAGCGCCGCGCGGTGATTCCCGTTCCGCTGTCGGCGAAGCGCCGGCGCGAGCGCGGGTACAATCAGAGTGAGCTGCTCGCGCGCGCGCTCGCCGGTCATTGGCGCGTGCCGTTGCTCGTCGATGCATTGGAACGCGTGCGGTACACCGAGACGCAGACGCGGTTGACACCGGGGGAGCGCCTCCGCAACGTTTCGGGCGCGTTTCGCGCGAGTCCATCGGCGCGAAACGTGCTTCGCGGCGGCCACGTTGTGCTGGTCGACGACGTCGTCACCACTGCCGCCACATTGAACGCGTGTGCTGCCGCGCTCTGCGATGGCGGCGCACGCATTGTTAGTTTTGTGACCTTCGGCCGCGCGCCGGCAATCACTGACAGAATTTAGAATTCCGAGCGTAGGGGCGAGCGGAGCAACGCGCCGAAGCAAGGAACTCGATCGGCGAAATTCCGAGCGGAGGTGCGAAGCGCCGAAGCAAGGAACTCGATCGGTGAAATTCCGAGCGGAGGTGCGAAGCGCCGAAGCAAGGAACAATAAAAAAAACGGAGACTTGGGATGGCCATTCGGGTCGGGATCAACGGGTTCGGACGCATCGGACGCCAGGTGCTGCGCGCCGCGCGGCAGCAGGGCGTGGCGGACATCGAGATCGTGGCGGTCAACGATCTGACGGATACGAAGACGCTCGCGCATCTCTTCAAGTACGACTCGGTGCATCGCACCTACGAGGGCGACGTCGAAGCCGCGAACGGATCGATCGTCGTGGACGGCGAAGACATCAAGGTATTCGCCGAGAAGGATCCGGCGCAGCTCAAGTGGAAGGACCTCGGCGTGGACATCGTGCTCGAATCGACCGGGCGCTTCACGGAGTCGGCGAAAGCGAAGGCGCACCTCGACGCCGGCGCGAAGAAGGTCATCATCTCCGCCCCCGCCAAGAACGAAGACATCACCATCGTGATGGGCGTGAACGAGACGAAGTACGACGCGGCCAAGCACAACATCATCTCGAACGCGTCGTGCACGACGAACTGTCTCGTGCCGATGGTGAAAGTGGTCCGCGACAACTTCGGCTTCGTGCGCGGCTCGATGGTCACGGTGCACAGCTACACCAACGATCAGAACATTCTCGACCTGCCGCACAAGGATCTGCGGCGCGCGCGCGCGGCGGCGATGTCGATCATTCCGACGACGACCGGCGCCGCGAAGGCGACGTCGCTCGTGATTCCGGAGCTCAAGGGGAAGATCGACGGCATCGCCATCCGGGTGCCGACGCCGGACGTGTCACTCACCGACCTGGCCGTCGTCGTCGAGAAACCGGTCACGGTGGCCGAGATCAACGCGGCGTTCAAGGCGGCGGCGGACGGTCCGATGAGCGGCATTCTGCAGTACACCGAAGAGGAGCTGGTCTCCTCCGATTTCATCGGCAATCCGCATTCGTGCATCTTCGACTCGAAGACGACGAACGTGGTGGACGGCACGCTGCTCAAGGTTTCGGGCTGGTATGACAACGAGTGGGGCTACTCGTCGCGGTGTGTGGATCTGTTGCGGTATGTGGGAGCGAGATTGTAGCGCAACAAAAATGATTCGACGACCACGTCAGACACGATCTGACCAGGTCGGGAAACCGACGTTGTCGGATTTGGTCAGACCTTGTCGTTGTTCCTCCGCTCAATTGCTTCGGCAAGCATGAATAAGAAAACCATCAACGATCTCTCCGCCGCCGAAATCAAAGGCCGCCGCGCCCTCGTCCGCGTCGACTTCAACGTGCCGCTCGAGCACGGACAGGTCGGCGACGACACGCGTATTCGCGCCGCGCTGCCCACGATCAAGGCGCTGCTCGCCAAAGGCGCGCGCGTCATCCTCATGTCACACCTCGGGCGGCCGAAGGGAAAACCCGAAGCCAAGTATTCGCTCCAGCCCGTCACGCGCCGGCTGCAGGAGTTGTTGCCCGACGTCAAAGTGGGGTTCGTCGAGAGCACCGACAGCGACGAAGCCGTGAAAGCCACGCACGACGATCGCGTGCAGGTCGTGTTGCTCGAGAACACGCGCTTCCTGGGCGGCGAAGAGGCGAACGAGGAACGCCTTGCCCGGGGTTTGGCGCAGCTCGGCGACTTCTTCGTGAACGACGCATTCGGCTCGGCGCATCGCGCGCACGCGTCGACCGAAGGCGTGGCGCACCACCTCAAGCCCGCCGTCGCCGGCCTGCTCATGCAGAAGGAGCTCGACTACCTGGGCAACGCATTAGAGAATGCTCAACGCCCGTTCGTCGCCGTGCTCGGCGGCGCCAAGATCTCGGGCAAGATCGACGTCATCGAACAGCTGCTGCCGAACGTCGATCAGCTCGTGATCGGCGGCGCCATGGCATGCACGTTCTTCCGCGCCATGGGTCTGGAGACCGGCAAGTCGCTCGTCGAAGGGGATCGAGTCGACATGGCGAAAGACCTGCTCGCGCGCGGGGGCAAGAAGCTCGTGTTGCCGAGTGATGCGCTGGTCGCCCCATCGTTGGAGGAGGCGGCGAAGAGCCACGCCGTCGCGCGCGACGCGATTCCCGCCGGCGAAGCGATGTTCGACATCGGTCCCAGGTCGGCGCAGGAATTCGCGCGCATCATCGGCGCCGCGAAGACGGTCGTCTGGAACGGACCGATGGGCGTTTTCGAGACCAAGCCGTTCGACGCCGGCACGAAGGCCGTCGCGCACGCGATGACCGAGGCCACAAAAAAAGGCGCGACGACGATCGTCGGCGGCGGCGATTCGGCGGCGGCCGTCGAAGAGCTCGGCCTCGCGGACGAGATGAGCCATGTCTCGACCGGCGGCGGCGCCTCGCTCGAATTCCTCGAGGGAAAGGCGCTGCCCGGCGTCACCGCGCTCGACGACAAGTAACGATCAATACTCACGTGCGTCGCCCCATCTTCGCGGCAAATTGGAAAATGAATCTCGGGCCGACGGAGGCCCGCGCGTTCATGGCGGCGTTCACCGCGAAATGGGCGCCGCGCTCGGACCGCACGATCATTTTTTTCCCGCCCGCGCTCTCGCTGACGACCGTCGCGCACGCGCTCGCGAGCCGCTCCGACATCGCGCTCGGCGTGCAGAACATCTGGACGGAAGACAAAGGCGCATTCACCGGCGAGAACTCGGCGCCGATGGCGAAAGACGCCGGCGCGAGCTACGTCCTCGTCGGCCACTCGGAGCGTCGACACGTCTTCGGCGAAACCGATGAGCAGACCGCGAAGAAATGCGCGGCCGCGGTGCGCCACGGTCTCACTCCGATCCTGTGCGTCGGCGAGCTGTTGAGTGAGCGGGAGCAGGGCATCACGAACGACGTCGTGGTGCGTCAGCTGCGCGCCGGAGTGTCGGAGCTCGCGACCGATGCGATTGCCGCCATGGCGATCGCATACGAGCCGGTGTGGGCGATTGGCACCGGCAAGACCGCGACGCCGCACGACGCCAACGCGGTGCATTCCGTCATTCGACAGGCGATGGCCGAAATTGTCGGAGCTGCATCGAATGAGACACCGGTCCTCTACGGCGGCAGCGTCACACCGGGCAACTGTTCGACGCTGTTGTCCGCGGAGTGGGTCGACGGCTTGCTGGTTGGCGGGGCGAGTCTCGACGTGGACGCGTGGGTGACGACCTGTCGCACCTGAGACCGCCGCCACGCGCCGGTACACGACACTTGACGACACGGGCTAAGTCTTGTGATATTTAAGGCTTACATCCCGCCACGCTGAGCCAGCCCGATGCTGTATACCATCCTTCTCATCCTTCTCGTCATTGACAGCATCATCCTCATCGTCGCCGTGCTGATGCAGTCCGGTCAGGGCGGTGGAATGGCGGCGTCGTTCGGTGGCGTCTCCAGCTCGGCAAGCTCGTTCCTGGGCACCCGGCAAACGGGCAACCTGCTGACGAAGGCAAGCTGGTGGTGCGGCGGTTTGTTCCTCGGATTGTCGTTCTTGCTCGCGCTCGCTTCGACGCGCGGCCGTGCACCCAAGTCGGTGCTCGATCAGACGTTCGCTCCGGCAACCGCGCCCGTGCCGGCAGCACCGGCGGGCGGTGCGAATCCCGCGGTTCCGCTTTCACCGGCGCCTAGCGCGAACACCCCCGCTACTGGTGCGGCGCCAGGTGCAGCGCCAGGTGCAGCGACACCTCCGGCAACGACCACGCAGCCGGCGAACCCTGCGACGAAGAAGCCGTAACTCACGTGGCTCAGCGTCGTGGACGGCCAGGGTTCCTTCTCCTCGAAGACGGAACCCTTTTTCGTGGTCAAATAGCTACAACCGAAGCCACCACAGTGGCGGAGGTCGTGTTCACGACGAACATGAGCGGCTATCAGGAAGTCTTTACGGATCCGTCATTTCGCGGACAGATCGTGGTGATGACGGCGCCGATGATCGGCAACTACGGCGTCAACACCGCCGATCCCGAATCGGCGCGGCCGCAGGTGGCCGGCGTGGTCGCGCGCGAATTGTCGCGCACGTACTCGAACTGGCGCGCCGAAGGCGATTTGCTCACGTGGCTCGATGAGGCACAAGTTCCCGCGCTCGAAGAAGTTGATACGCGGCGCCTCACGCGACATCTCCGCAGCGCCGGCGTGATGCGCGGTGTCATCGCCCTCGGCACCGAGCCGACGCGCGAAGCGCTCGCCGTGCTCGATGCCTGTCCGCCGATGGAAGGCCTCGACCTCGCATCCGTCGTTTCGACGCCGGAGCGCTACACGTGGGGCAATCCGGATGCGCCGTATCACATCGTCGCGTACGATTACGGCATCAAGCGCAACATCTTACGGCTCTTCGCCGAACACGAGTGTCGCATCACCGTCATTCCCGCCGAAACGACGGCTGACGAAGCGCTGAGTCTCGAACCGAACGGCGTGTTCCTCTCGAACGGCCCCGGCGATCCCGACGCGGTGACGTATGCGCCGGAAATCGTGCGCGAAATCGCGGACCGCGGCGTGCCGATTTTTGGTATCTGCCTGGGACATCAGATTTTGGGGCTCACGTACGGTGCGCGCACGGTGAAGATGCCGTACGGCCACCGCGGTGGAAATCACCCGGTGAAGGAGATCGCGACGGGACGCGTCCTGATCACCTCGCAGAATCACGGATTCGCGGTCGAAGGCACCGAGACCGCGATTCCAGGGGCGCCCGAGCTCGAGGTCACGCACGTGAATCTCAACGACGGCACGGTCGAAGGGCTCAAGCATCGCGAACGGCCGATCTTTGCGGTGCAATACCACCCCGAGGCGGCGCCCGGGCCGCACGACGCCCGCCCGCTGTTCGACGAGTTCATCAAAACCGTTCGTTCCCACGCCGGCTCGTCGACGCCATCAAGTGAGCCAAACTCTTGACACATAAGAGTTAACGTCGCTAAGTTCGGTAAGCGTGCCCCCCTCCCAGGGCGCCTGAACATGAGGCATTCGAATGACCAAAGCTGACCTGGTCGAACGCGTCACGGCTCAGATTTCCCGCACCGCTGGGCCGATGATCTCCAAGAAAGATTGCGCCCGCGTGGTCGACGCGTTTCTCGAGTCGATCAAGGAAGCGCTTCAGACGCAAAAGAACATCGAAGTGCGCGGGTTCGGCACCTTCAAGATTCGCCATCGCAAGACACGCATGGCGCGGAACCCTCGGACCGGCTCACCGGTGGAAGTCTCGGCCCGGCCCGTTCCCGTGTTCAAGCCCTCGAAGGAACTGCGCGCCATGGTCGCCGGCGTCGACATCAGTCAGCTCGAGGACGAAGAGGAACTCTCGGAGGCATAAGCACTTTCGCGTTCCGATTTCATGCGCGGCTCGATGCGAATGGCATCGGGCCGTTGTCGTTTATGGGTTGACTGGGCGTATGGGCGTATGGACGCGTAGGCGCATGGGCGTGCCGACAGGATAATATTCGTGCGAGTCGCGCTAGGCTCTTTGACGTTCGCCCATACGCCCATACGCCCATACGCCCATACGCCCGCTTCATGAAAATCTCCGTCCTCCTCTTCGCTTCCTACGCCGACAAGCTCGGCACGAGCTCGCTTTCGGTCGAGCTCGACGACGGCTCGACGGTCGGCGAGTTGATGGGACGCGTCCGCACGTTGCCTGGTGCCGAGCGTTTGCCGGACGAGCCGCTCGTCGCGGTAAATCAGAGCTACGCCAAACGCGACTTCCGGCTATCGCCGGGCGACGAAGTCGCGATCATTCCACCAGTTGCGGGTGGTTGATGCGCACCGCGATCGTCGAGCGCGCGCTCGATCCGGCCGCACTGCTTCGTGAAGTCGCCAACGATGCGAACGGCGCGGCCATCGTGTTCGTCGGCACCGTGCGCAACGTGAACGACGGACACACGGTGACCGGCATGGAATACAGCGCCTATCGCGGAATGGCCGAGCGTGAGCTCGATGCGATCGCGCGCGAGGCGGTCGAATGCTTTGGCAGCGACGACATCGTCGTCGAGCACCGGATCGGCACGCTCGCGCTTGGCGACGCGAGCGTGGTCATCGCGGTTGCACACCCCCACCGCGGCAAGGCATACGACGCGAGCCGCTACGTGATCGAGGAGCTCAAGAAGCGCGTGCCGATCTGGAAGCGCGAGCACTACGTCGACGGGAGGCGTGAATGGGTCGACCCGACGCACTAGGCCGGCCGCTCGGCAGCCTTCGGATTTCGGTTACCGATCGCTGCAACCTGCGCTGCCGCTACTGCATGCCGCAGGAGAGCTACGAGTGGCTGCCGCGCGCCGACCTGCTCAGCTTCGAGGAGATCGCCCGCGTCGCGCGGATCTTCACTTCGCTTGGCGTCGACAAGATTCGCCTCACCGGCGGCGAGCCGCTGCTGCGCAGCAACCTGCCGACCCTCATTCGGCTGCTCGATGAAGACGAGCGTGTGCGCGATCTCGCGATGACGACGAACGGCGTGCTGCTGGCCGAGCATGCGGAAGCGTTGCGCGCCGCGGGTCTTCGGCGCGTGACGGTGAGCCTCGACACGCTGCGACCCGACCGCTTCGCCGAGCTCACGCGTCGTTCGCTGCACGACCGCGTGCTGCGCGGCATTGCGTCGCTGAGCGACGCAGGCTTCACGGCGACCAAGCTCGACTCGGTGGTCATCCGCGGCCGCAACGACGACGAGCTCGCGGATCTGATCGAATTCGGCCGCGCCGTGAACGCCGAAGTGCGCTTCATCGAGTACATGGACGTCGGCGGCGCGACACACTGGTCGATGGACCAGGTTGTATCGCGCGCCGAGATGCTCGCGCGGCTCGAGGAGCGGTTCGGGTGGATCGAGGCGCTCGCGCCGGTCGACGCCGCGCCGGCCGAGCGATTCCGGTTGTCGGACGGCACGACGTTCGGCATCATCGCGTCGACGACCGCGCCCTTCTGCCGCACGTGCGATCGCAGCCGCCTCACCGCCGACGGACTGTGGTATTTGTGTCTCTACTCGCCGCGCGGCACGGATCTCCGCGGGCCGCTGCGAGACGGCGCGACCGACGAGGAGATCGCCCACATCATCGAATCAGTCTGGTCGGCTCGGCGCGATCGCGGTGCCGAAGTGCGGGCGAGTGTGCCGGAGCGCGATGTGCTCGTCGGCATCGAGCGGTTGAAGCGCGATCCGCATCTGGAGATGCACACGCGTGGCGGATGACTGTTTGTCATCCGGAGCGAAGCTTCGCGCGTCGGCTCGAAGTTGTTAGCTTTCGCTTCGTACCTCACCTCTAAAGCGAACCCAACATGGTCAACAAAATTACGGTCGTCGGCGCGGGCAATGTCGGCGCGACGACCGCTCAGCGCGTCGCGGAGAAAGAGCTCGCTCGCACCGTCGTGATGGTGGACGTCGTCGAAGGCGTGCCGCAGGGCAAAGGCCTCGACCAGTGGCAGTCGGCGCCCATCGAAGGCTACGATTCGCGCATCATCGGCACGAACGGCTACGCCGAGACGGCGGATTCGGACATCGTGATCATCACGGCGGGCATCGCGCGCAAGCCGGGCATGTCGCGCGACGATCTGCTCAACACCAACGCCGGCATCGTCAAGTCGGTGTCGGAAGAGATCAAGAAGACGTCGCCCAAGGCGATCGTCATCGTCGTCTCCAATCCGCTCGACGTCATGTGCTACGTCGCGAAAGAAGTCACCGGCTTCCCGCGCGAGCGCGTGCTCGGCATGGCCGGAGTGCTCGACACCGCGCGCTATCGCGCGTTCCTCGCCACGGAGCTCGATTGTTCGGTGCGTGACATTCAGGCCATGGTGCTCGGCGGCCACGGCGACACGATGGTGCCGTTGATCAGCTACACGAGCGTGAGCGGGATTCCCATCACGCAGCTCATGGAAAAGAGCAAGCTCGACGCGATCGTCGACCGCACGCGAAACGGCGGCGCCGAGATCGTGAAGCATCTCAAGACCGGATCGGCATACTATGCGCCGTCGGCGGGCGCGGTGCAGATGGCGGAAGCGATCGTCAACGATCAGCGGCGCATTCTGCCATGCGCCGCCTGGCTGGACGGCGAGTACGGCATGAAGGGCCTGTTCCTTGGCGTGCCGTGCAAGCTTGGACGCAAGGGACTCGAGAAGGTGATCGAGGTCGAGCTCACGAAGGACGAACGCGCCGCGCTCGAGAAGAGCGCCGAAGCAGTCCGCGATCCGATGAAGGCCGTGAAGCTGTGAGATGAGCCAGCTCGCGACGTTCTACCGCTCGACCATCGGTAAGAAAATCATCATGGGGGTGACGGGGCTGATCGGTATCGGCTTCCTGATCCTCCATGTGGCCGGGAACCTTCAGGCGTTCGAAGGTCAATCCAAACTCAACGAATACAGCGCGATGCTGCACGGCCCGGCGAGCGAGCTGCTGTGGCTCGTCCGTATCGTGCTGATCGTGTCGGTCGTGCTCCATGTGCTGATGGCGTATCAGCTCACCATGCGCTCGCAAGCCGCGCGGCCGATCGGGTATCAGCGCCGCGTGCCGCAGGTGTCGACGCTCGCGTCGCGCACCATGAAGTGGGGCGGGGTGTTCCTGCTGCTCTTCATCATCTTCCACATCCTGCACTTCACGACGGAAACGATCGATCCGGCGGGTTGGCGCGGAATGACGGACATTCACGGCCAGCACGACATCTACGGCAACGTCGTCGCGAGCTTTCGCATCTGGTGGGTGGCGCTCGTCTACATCGTCGCGATGGTGTTTCTGGGACTGCATCTCTATCACGGCGCCTGGTCGTCGGTGCGCACGCTCGGCCACGCCAAGCAGTCGCCCAATCCGCTGCATCGCCGCGTCGCGGCCATCGTCGCGATCGCGCTGTGGGCGGGATTCACGCTCGTTCCGGTCGGCGTCATCGTCGGCCTCATTCGTTAGCCATGACACTGGACCTTCGGTCGAAGACTCCGAGCGGGCCGCTCGAGCGCAAATGGGACAAGCACCGCTTCGAGATGAAGCTGGTAAATCCCGCGAACAAGCGGAAATACACAGTCATCGTCGTCGGCTCGGGGTTGGCGGGCGGCGCGGCCGCCGCGTCGCTGTCGGAGTTGGGCTACAACGTCAAGTGCTTCTGCTTCCAGGATTCGCCGCGGCGCGCGCACTCGATCGCCGCGCAGGGCGGCATCAACGCGGCGAAGAATTATCAGAACGACGGCGACAGCGTTCAGCGGTTGTTTTACGACACGGTGAAGGGTGGTGATTTCCGCTCGCGCGAGGCGAACGTGTATCGCCTGGCGCAGGTGAGCGTGAACATCATCGACCAGTGCGTGGCGCAGGGCGTGCCGTTCGCGCGCGAGTACGGCGGTCTGCTGACCAATCGCTCGTTCGGCGGCGCGCAGGTGTCGCGCACCTTTTACGCGCGCGGGCAAACGGGACAGCAGTTGTTGCTCGGTGCGTACCAGGCGCTCGAGAAGGAGATCGCCAAGGGCGGCGTCACGATGTTTCCGCGCACCGAGATGCTCGATCTCATCGTGGTGAACGGTCGTGCGCGCGGGATCGTCACGCGCGACATGGTCACCGGCGCCATCGACGCGCATGCGGGCGACGCCGTGCTGCTGGCGACGGGCGGCTACTCGAACGTCTTCTACCTCTCGACGAACGCGAAAGGCTCGAACGCCACGGCGATCTGGCGCGCATACAAGCGCGGCGCGGCGTTCGCGAATCCGTGCTTCACGCAGATCCACCCGACGTGCATTCCGCAGAGCGGCGAACATCAGTCGAAGCTCACGCTGATGTCGGAGTCGCTGCGCAACGACGGCCGCGTGTGGGTGCCGAAGCGCAAGGAAGATTGCGGCAAGTCACCGAAGGACGTTCCGGAGCAGGACCGCGACTACTATCTCGAGCGCAAGTATCCGAGCTTCGGCAATCTCTCGCCGCGCGACATTGCGTCGCGCGCCGCGAAGGAAGTGTGCGACGAGGGGCGCGGGGTCGGTCCCGGCGGCCGCGGCGTGTATCTCGATTTCGCCGACGCCATCAAACGCGTCGGCAAAGAGAAGATCGCCGAGCGATACGGCAATCTGTTCGAGATGTACGAGCGCATCACGGATGAGAATCCGTACGAGGTACCCATGCGCATCTACCCGGCGCCGCATTACACCATGGGCGGCCTCTGGGTGGATTACAACCTCATGAGCACGATCCCGGGCTTGCACGTCGGCGGCGAAGCGAATTTCTCGGATCACGGCGCGAATCGTTTGGGCGCGAGCGCGCTCATGCAGGGATTGGCCGACGGCTACTTCGTCCTGCCGCTCACGCTCGGCGACTATTTCGGCGCGAACAAGCTCGAGCCGATTTCGGAAAGTTCAACAGAAGTGACAACGACGCTCGATGGCGTTCGCCAGCGCACGCAACGCCTGCTGTCGATCAATGGCAGCCGCACCGTGGCGTCGATTCATCGCGAGCTCGGCCACATCATGTGGGAATACTGCGGGATGGCGCGAAGCGCCGAAGGACTCAACAAGGCGCTGGAGCTCATACCGAAATTGCGTGAAGAATTCTGGCGCGACGTGCGCGTGATGGGCACGGGCGAAGAGCTGAATCAGTCGCTCGAGCACGCGGGTCGCGTCGCGGACTTCTTGGAGCTCGCCGAGTTGATGTGTATCGACGCGCTGCATCGCGAGGAGTCGTGCGGCGGGCATTTCCGCGTCGAGCATCAGACGCCGGACGGCGAAGCACTGCGTCACGACGATCGGTTTGCGTATGTCGCGGCGTGGGAATACGCCGGTGACAATCAACCGCCCGTGCTCAACAAGGAGCCGCTGACGTTCGAGAACGTGGCGCTCTCGCAGCGGAGTTACAAGTGACCGAGCGCCCGTCATTCCGAGGAGCGGAGCGACGAGGCATCTTGCGTCTCGTGCGCCTAGCCGGCCTCTCTATCGTGATACCAGATCCCTCGCATTCGCTCGGGATGACAGCATGAAGTTGATACTCCACGTGTGGCGCCAACCAAGCGCCGATGCACCGGGTGCGCTCGAGCGCTACGACGCGCCGGACGTCAGCCCGGACATGTCGTTCCTCGAAATGCTCGACACGGTGAACGAAGCGCTGGTCGAGTCGGGCAAGGCACCGATCGCGTTCGATCATGACTGCCGCGAAGGTATTTGCGGGTCGTGCGGCATCATGATCAACGGGGTCGCGCACGGACCGATGAAAGGCACCGCGACGTGCCAGCTGCACATGCGCAGCTTCAAGGACGGTGACGAGATCTACATCGAGCCGTGGCGGTCACGCGCGTTTCCGGTGATCAAGGACCTGGTGGTGAATCGCGGCGCGCTCGATCGCATCATCGCCGCGGGCGGCTACGTCTCGGTGAACACCGGCGGCGCGCGGGACGCGAATGCGATCCTGGTTCCGAAGCAGGACGCCGACGCCTCGATGGATGCGGCGGCGTGCATCGGGTGCGGTGCATGCATCGCGGCGTGTCCGAACGGCTCGGCCTCGCTCTTCACCGCGGCGAAGATCTCGCATCTCGGCTTGATGCCGCAGGGTCAGCCCGAGCGTTCGCGCCGCGCCTTGCGCATGGTCGCGCAGATGGATGCCGAGGAGTTCGGCCATTGCACGCTGTATGGCGAATGCCAGGAGGCGTGTCCGAAGGAGATTTCGATCGACACCATCGCGCGGATGAATCGCGATTATCTGGTGGCGACCGCGAAGAAGCGGGAAGAGAAGGTGCTGGGAGGCGTCGGGTAGCGCGGAAGACCAGAAAAAGATCGCACGCGGACTAACGCTGACACATCGCGGGCTAACGCGGACGACACCAGAACACCACAACAGCGAAAGAATAAGAAAAGCCGCGGGTCCACTAACCGATTCTCGCCTCGGTGCCGGGGCCGTGGCTTTCGTCCGCGTTAGCCCGTGCGGTGCCAGCGTTAGTCCGCGTGCGATCTTTTTCTGGTCTGCGACATTAGGAATCTCCAATGCGCGCGCCGGTTGCCGAACTCGGCCGAGCGAGCCATGTTGGGGCATGGCCTCCATCTACGTCTACAACCTGACCTGGAATTCGCTCCCGATCACCGTGAACAACGGAGCGGAGACCGTCGTTGGCGGTGCGAGCGGGGTGCCGCCCTACACGCCGGCGCAGACGGGGGTGCCGTTCTCGGGATCGCCGGCGGCCGGGACGTTCGGACCGGGTCCCAATTTTCTCACGGTGATGGACGAAGCGCTGGGCCCATGGAACGTCGTCGTCGTCTGTCCGGAACGCCCGAATGACTGTTGCCTGTACCTCGCGCAGCGCGAGGCGTTTCTCTTCGACGCTCAGGGTGCATTGCTCGGACAGTGGTAGGCGCTCGCCGGGCTCGCCCTCTCGAGACGCTGAGACGCTGACGCGCTGACGCGCTGACGCGCTGACGGGCGCTTCGTCAGAGCTTCGGCAGCGTGACTCCGACCTGGCTCTGATATTTGCCGCCCTTGTCCTTGTACGAGACCTCGGGCTCTTCCTCGCCGCGGAAGAACAGCACCTGCGCGATGCCTTCATTCGCGTAGATCTTCGCCGGCAGCGGCGTCGTGTTCGAGATCTCGAGCGTCACGAAGCCTTCCCACTCGGGCTCGAAGGGCGTGACGTTCGTGATGATGCCGCACCGCGCGTACGTCGATTTGCCGACGGTCACCGTGAGCACGTTGCGCGGAATGCGGAAGTATTCGACCGATCGCGCGAGCGCGAACGAGTTAGGCGGCACGATGCAGACGTCGCCTTCGTATTCGACGAAGGATTTCGGATCGAACGCCTTGGGGTCGACGATCGAGTTCAGGACGTTGGTGAAGATCCTGAATTCGCGCGCGACACGCATGTCGTAGCCGTACGAGCTCACGCCGTACGAGATCACGCCTTTGCGGACCTGCCGGTCCTCGAACGGTTCGATCATACGATGGTCGCGAGCCATTCGGGTGATCCAGCGGTCGGACATGATGGTCATGCGTTGGGCGATGGGCGGTGGGCGATGGGCGGGCTCGGCGCAGCCATGCGTCGGCCATTGGACGCGTGAAGCTATGCGAACGGCGCATGACACTCAACCGCGAGAACGAATCACGCCCAGCACCCATCGCCCATCGCCCATCGCCCATCGCATTGACCCGCGTTTCAGGCACTGATTAGTTTTCCCACGCTGGACTTAGTGAAAGATTTCACGAAGTTGGGAGACACATGCTTCACACGTACTTCCCAGTCCTGCTCCTGCTCGGCTTCGTCATCCTCAATGGGGTGATGATGCTCGGGCTCTCCCACCTCACACTCCGCCCCCGGCCCTCGGCCGTCAAAGACACACCGTACGAATCCGGCATGCCACCCCTGGGAGACGCGCACGAGCGCTTCTCCGTGAAGTTCTACATGGTGGCCGTGCTGTTCATTCTGTTCGACATCGAGACGGTGTTCATGATTCCGTGGGGCGCGTACTACCGGCAATTGTCGTGTACGTCGCCGCTCGTCAACGACATATGCCCGAAGGGACAGATGTCGCTCTTTGGCTTGAGCGAGATGCTTGTGTTCATCGCCATCCTGCTCGTCGGCTTCATCTACGTGTGGAAGAAGGGAGCGTTGCAATGGGACTGAGCCGCAGCGAACGCACCGACTCATCCGCGTCGCGCGACCGCGAGAATACCGCAATTACCACGGACGTCCCGTGGACGCTCACGACGCTCGACAAGCTGGTGAACTGGGGCCGCTCGAACTCGCTGTGGCCGATGCCGTTCGGCACCGCGTGCTGCGCGATCGAGTTCATGGCGTCCGCGGCGAGCAAGTACGATCTGGCCCGTTTCGGCATGGAACGGCAGGCGTTCTCGCCGCGGCAAGCCGACGTGCTCATCTGCGCCGGCCGTGTGCCGTTCAAGCTTGCGCCGGTATTGCGGCGCATCTGGCAGCAGATGCCGCAGCCGAAGTGGTGCATCTCGATGGGCGCGTGCGCCTCGTCGGGCAACGGCATCTTCGACAATTACGCGGTGGTGCAGGGCATCGACAACATCATTCCGGTCGACGTCTACGTGCCGGGATGTCCGCCGCGTCCCGAGGGCCTGCTGTACGGCATCCTGATGCTGCAGAAGAAAGTCATGAACGAGCGCTCCGGCGATCCCTCGCTCCGCAACGAGATGGAGCCTGATCCGAAGAGCCAGCTCTACATTGCGCCGGAGGTGATCGACGAACTGTCGGAGCCGTTCGGCAACTCCGTTCATCAGACACGTTCCGGGTTGTGATACGCCTGTGAGCTCGAGCTTTCAACCGGTCGTTGCAGGCAGCGCGGCGGGACCGTCCGCGCCCGCGCCGACGACGCAAAAAAACGTTCCGCATCGCGGGGGCGAGGCCAATCCCTCGGCCGCCGCGCTCACGCAGCAGTTCGGGGCCGCGATCAAGGCCGTGACGGTCGTGTGGGGTGAGACGACGGTGATCGTCGACACCGCCAGGCTGCACGACATCGTGCAGTGGCTGCACGACGACCCGTCGCAGCGCTACGACTACCTCTCCGACGTGACGGCGGTCGAGTTTAGAGATCTCGAACAGCCCCTCGAGGTCGTGTGGCATCTGCGCTCGTTGCCCTGGCGGCGATTTATTCGCATAAAGGTACTAATTGAGAAGGGCGCCGCGCTCGACGTGCCCAGCGTGTGGGACATCTACAAAGCCGCCGACTGGATGGAACGCGAGTGCTACGACATGTTCGGCATCACGTTCTCGGGCCATCCGGATTTGCGCCGGCTGCTCATGTGGGAGCAGTACAAGGAGGGCTTTCCGCTGCGCAAGGACTTCCCGCTGCGCGGCCGCTTCAGCCGCTCCGAGCAGCTGCGCCAGGCGCTCGCCGCAAATCCGGAAGCGCGCTACTCCAAGGATGAGCTCTCGATCGCCGACGCGTTCGAGGATCTGCCCGCCGACATGCGGCGTCGCCTGACGTCCGGCGAAAAGGTGGGAGAGTAGCCGATGGCGACGACAAAACGCACAGTCGAAGTCGAACTGTCGACGAACGCGCTGGATTCGGAAGGCCGTCCCGTTCGGCGCGCGCTCGGCGTGGACGACGGCGGCAACGTCATCACGCAGGAGCTGCCGTGGGAGCCGGAACCGGATCTCTCGAGCGAGCACATGCTCATCAACATCGGGCCGCAGCATCCGGCGACGCACGGCGTGTTGCGCCTGGTGCTCGAGCTCGATGGCGAGACCGTGGTGCGGTGCATCCCGCACATCGGCTATCTGCACTGCGGCTTCGAGAAGACGGGCGAATACCGGCAGTACAATCAGATCATCCCATACACCGATCGTGAGGATTATCTAAACTCGCCGGGCAATAACGTCGCCTTCTCTCTTGGCGCCGAACGGTTGTTCGGGCTGGAGATCACCGAGCGGTGCAAGGTGCTGCGCGTGATCGTGTGCGAGCTGTCGCGCATCATCTCCCATCTCGTGTGGACGGGCACGACGTGCATCGACATCGGCGCCTATACGCCGTTCCTGTGGGCGTTCCAGCAGCGTGAGAAGGTGTACGAGCTGCTCGAGTCCTGGGTCGGCGCGCGCCTCACGACGACGATCACGCGCGTGGGCGGCATGGCCGCCGACATTCCGGACGGCTGGCTCGAGATGCTGGGCGCCTTCGTCAACACGTTCCCGAAGGTGGTCGACGAGATCGATCGCGTCGTCACGAAGAACGGCATCTGGGTCGGCCGCACGGTCGGCTTGGGCGTGATGTCGCCCGAGGAAGCGGTGAACTACGGACTCTCGGGTCCGATGATTCGCGCGTCCGGCGTCGCGTACGACGTCCGCAAGGATTTCCCGTATCTCGATTACGAGACGTACGATTTCGAGGTGCCGGTGGGCACGAACGGCGACGTCTACGATCGCTACCTCGTGCGCATGGAAGAGCTGCGGCAGTCGGTGCGCATCATCGCGCAGGCGATGAAGCGGTTGCCCGACGGGCCGGTGAACGTCGACGACCACCGCGTCATTCTGCCGCCCAAGAGCAAGGCGACGAGCGACATGGAATCGATGATCCACCACTTCAAGCAGGTGATGGAAGGTCCGCGTCCGCCGATCGGCGAGTGCTACGTTCCGGTCGAAAGCCCCAAAGGTGAGAAGGGGTACTACATGGTGTCCGACGGCTCGTCGAAGCCGGTGCGCTGGCGCATTCGGCCGCCGTCGTTCGTGAACCTGTCGGCGATTCCGCGCATGGTCGAAGGGCACTTGCTCTCCGACGTCATCGCGATCAATGCCTCGATCGACATCGTGATGGGGGAGATCGATCGATGACCGACGCCGCCTACTTCCGCGTGCATCGCGAAGTGAACGACCTCCGCGCGCCGGCGGACGCGTCGCACGCCGATCACGAGCACGCGCCGTACTCGCCGGTGTTCACCGCCGGCAGCGCGCGCCGCAAGGAGCTCGACCAGGTCATCTCGCGCTATCCGACGAAGATGGCGGCGCTCCTGCCCGCGCTCTGGATGGTGCAGCACGAACACGGCTGGGTGAGCGACGACGGCATGGCCGAAGTCGCCGAGGTGCTCGAGCTCACGCCGGCGTACGTGAAAGGCGTGGTGACGTTCTACACGATGTACCACCAGCATCCGGTCGGCCGCCATTTCATTCAGGTGTGCACGACGTCGCCGTGCAACGTCTGCGGCGCCGAAGGCGTGGTGGAAGCGTTCCTCAAGGCGACCGGCTGCGAGGAGCTCGGCCAGACGTCGAGCGACGGCAAGTACACGGTGATCGAAGTCGAATGCCTTGGCGCATGCGGCTTCGCGACGCCGGTCATGATCAACGAAGACTTCATTGAATCGGTCACGCCCGATCGCGTGCCCGAGATTCTCGGCGAACTGAAATGAGTCATTGCTTCTTCCTTCGGCGCTTCGCACCTCCGGTCGAAGTTCGGACATTCAAGTTTTAACATGGGCTATCCACATACGCCGCACGCGCGCGAAACGCCCGTCCTCTCCAAGTATTTCGGGGACAAAGAGGCGCAGACGCTCGATGGGTGGAAGAAGCGCGGCGGCTACACCGCGTTCGAGAAAGCGCTCGGCATGCAGCCGGCGGAGATCGTCGACGTCGTGAAGAACTCCGGCCTGCGCGGCCGCGGCGGCGCGGGCTTTCCGACCGGCGTGAAGTGGTCGTTCATGAAGCCGGGCGACGGCAAGCCGCACTATCTCTGTTGCAACGCCGACGAGTCCGAGCCGGGGACGTTCAAAGATCGCGAAATCATGCGGTGGACGCCGCATGCCCTGATCGAGGGCTGCGCGATCGGCTCATACGCCATCGGCGCCGAGACGTGCTACATCTACATTCGCGGTGAGTTCACGGAGCCGATTGCGCGCGTCGAAGCGGGCCTCAAGGAGTGCTACGCGGCCGGCATTCTCGGCAAGAACGCGATGGGTACCGGCAAGACGGTGAACATCTACGTGCACCGCGGCGCGGGCGCGTACATCTGCGGTGAAGAGACGGCCTTGATGAACTCGATCGAGGGCCGCCGGGGGAACCCGCGCATCAAGCCGCCGTTCCCGGCGGTGTCGGGCGTCTTCGCGTCGCCGACGACGATCAACAACGTCGAGACGCTGGCCGCGGTGCCGCACATTCTGAACAATGGCGCCGACTGGTACAAACAGTGGATGCGCGCGGACAACCCAAAGAGCACCGGCACGAAGCTGTATTCCGTCTGCGGCAACATTCAGAAGCCCGGCAACTACGAAGTGCCGATGGGCTTTCCTTTTAGAGATTTCTTATACGACCTGTGCGGCGGCCCGCTGCCGGGGCGCAAGTTCAAGGCGATCATCCCGGGCGGCATCTCGGTGCCCATCCAGACGCTGGAAGAAGCCGAAGCGAGCGTGATGGACTATGAAGGCTTCGTGGCGCAGGGAACGATGCTCGGCTCGGGCGGTGTGATCGTCATCGACGACGCGCAGAATCTCGTGAAGCAGATCGCGCGCGCCGCGCGCTTCTTCGCGCACGAGAGCTGCGCGCAGTGTACGCAGTGCCGCGAAGGCACGGCGTGGACGACGAAGATTCTCGAACGCATCGTCGCGGGGGACGGGACGCCCGAGGACCTGGACACCTTATTGGAAATCGGCGAGAACATGACGGCCAAGACGATCTGCGTCTTGAGCGACTCGTGCGCGACGCCGGTGAAGTCGGGCATCGAGAAGTTCCGCGGCGACTTCGAGGCGCTGATCAAGAAGAAGAAGCATTTCCTCGTCCCGGCGGTGGCTTAAATGGGCGATATGATCAATCTGACCATAGAAGGACGCCAGGTCAGCGTGCCGCCGGGCACGTCGATTCTCGAAGCGGCGAAGTACGCGGGCATCCTGATCCCGCACTACTGCTACCACCCGGGACTTCCCGTCGCCGGTGTGTGCCGGATGTGCCTCGTCGAAGTCGAGAAGATGCCGAAGCTCGCGCCCTCGTGCGCGACCGTGGCGTCCGAAGGACAAGTCGTTCACGTGCACTCCGAGAAGGCGCTCGAGGCGCGCAAAGGCGTGCTCGAGATGCTGCTCATCAACCATCCACTCGATTGTCCGATCTGCGATCAGGCGGGCGAGTGCGAGCTCCAGGACTACACGTATAAGGAAGGGCGCAGCGAGGGACGCTATCGCGATCCCAAGCGCTTCAATCCGGTGGAGGACTTCGGCGGCGACGTGATGTACACCGCCAACCGCTGCATCCTCTGCACGCGCTGCGTGCGATTCATGGATGACGTGGCGAAGGATTCCGTCCTCAACGTGAGCGAGCGGGGCGATCGCGCGCTCATCGGCAAGTTCGAGGGCAAGGACCTGACGCATGCGTGGGCGGGGAACGTCATCGATCTGTGCCCCGTGGGCGCGCTGCTCTCGAAGGATTCGCTCAACAAGGCGCGTGCCTGGGAGCTCGACCGCACGGCTTCGGTGTGCCCGAATTGTTCGCAGGGCTGCAACATCATCGTCGAGACGCGCGACAACACGGTGGTGAAGCTTCGCCCGCGTCCGAACGATCAGGTCAACAAGTATTTCATGTGCGACTACGGCCGCTTGAACTATCGCTGGATGAACCGGCAGGATCGCGTCGACACGCCGATGATCCGCCACGGCACCAGGCTGCACGGTATCGATTGGGAGTTGGCGCTGCAGGAAGCGGCGCGATTGCTCAACGGCAAGAAGGCATACGTCCTCGCATCGCCCATGCTGTCGAACGAGGCGCTCTACCTGCTTGGCGAGCTCGTGAAAAAGACGAGCGGCACCGGCGCGTTTCGCGTGGAGCAAGGCGACGAAGCGCCGCTGCCCGGCGTTGAAGATCTCTCATTGCGCCGCGATCGCGCGGCCAATGTGCGCGGCGCCGAATTGTTCGGCTTCGCGCGCAGTGACAATCCGCTCGCGAAGCTCGGCGCCGGTGACGTGCTCGTCGTCGCCGACGAGGAGCTCGTCGGGCTCGACGCGGCCGACGTCGCGAAGGCCGGGGCGATCATCGTCATCGGCACGACGCTGCCGCCGTGGGCCAAGCACGCGGCGAACGTCGTGCTGCCGATCGCGAACTTCACCGAAGAAGAAGGCACGTTCACGAACCTGCGCGGGCACGTGCAGCGCTTCATGCAAGCGAAACAGGCGCCGGGCTTCGCACGGCCGAGCTGGTATGTGCTCTCCGACCTGCTCGCGGAAGCGGGCGTGAAGACGAACTACTCGCTCGCGTCCGACGTCTTCAAGGCGTTGGCGGGTGCGCGATCCGAGTTCGCCGGCATGTCGTACGACACGCTGGGGCTCAAGGGCCGCAGCGTCGCCGGCGCGACGGCGGGAGCGAGCGCATGATCATCACGACCCTCATGCAAGCGGTCGCGCAAACGACGACCTCGAGCAACGGCGTCGAGCATCTCGTGCCGCCGGCAAGCACCGGCTTCTGGTTCCTGATGACGGTCGTGAAGATGCTCGTTCTCTTCACGATCTATATGGTCGGCGTGATGATGGTGATCTGGGCCGAGCGGCGCATTTGCGCGTTCATCCAGGATCGGCGCGGGCCGAATCGCGTTGGACCGCACGGCTTGCTGCAGTCGGTCGCCGACGGCGTCAAGAACATCATGAAAGAGGAGACGTACCCGAAGGCGGCGTACATGCCCCTCTTCATCCTCGCGCCCGTGATGTCGTTCATTCCCGCGCTGCTCACCTGGTCGGTCATTCCGTACGGCGCGCCGTGGGATTCCAAGTGGGGCACGATCGACATGGCACTCGCGCCGCTGCCGATCGGCTACCTCTTCATGCTCGCGATCTCTTCGCTCGGCGTGTATGGCATCGTGCTCGCCGGCTGGTCGTCGAACAACAAATACGCGTTGCTCGGCGGCTTGCGGTCGAGCGCGCAGATGATCTCGTACGAGATCTCGATGGGCATGGCGACGATTCCGGTGCTGATCCTCGCCGGCAACGTCTCGCTGAATCAGATCGTCGCGCAGCAGGCCGGGCGCGGTTTGCACTGGAACGTCATCAATCTCACGATCGCGTTCTTCGTGTTCATCGTCGCGGCGTTCGCCGAGACGAACCGCGTGCCGTTCGACCTGCCGGAGGCGGAATCGGAGCTCGTCGCCGGCTACCACGCCGAATACAGCGCGATGAAGTTCTCGATGTTCTTCATCGCCGAGTATGCGAACGTGATGACGGCGAGCGCGCTGATGGCGACGCTGTTCTTCGGCGGCTGGGACATTCCGTTCACGGTGTGGGACAACGTCGCGCCGCACACGCTGCTCAAGACGCTGCTCACGTTCGGATTCTTCTGGGCGAAGATCCTGTTCTTCGTGTTCGTGTTCATCTGGGTGCGCTGGACGCTGCCGCGTTTCCGCTACGATCAGCTCATGGCGCTCGGCTGGAAGTTCATGCTGCCGGTGGCGCTTTCGTATATCGTCATCGTCGCGGCGGTCACGTTTGGATTGGACTACAGCGGCATTCATCCGCAGTCGCCGTACTTCGCGCTCGTCATGCTCGGCGTGAACATCGTGCTGCTCGGCATTCTGCTGGGCGTGGTGGATCGCGGGCGCTTGATCAGTCCCGCGTACTCGCGCCTCGACAAACGCAATATCGAAAAGCTTCGTCGCGCCCGGTATGATCGCGTGCGCTTCGAGCCGGTTCGGAACGAGGGAGGAGCAGACTGATGACCATGCATGGCCGAATTCCCACCGTCGGTGCGAAGCGCCGCAGGGACGAACAATGATCAGTGTGAAAGTCCTGGAGCGCCCGATCGAGCAGACGAGCTACGTGCGCGCCACGGTGAAGGGCATGGCGCTCACGCTCAAGCATCTGCTCCAACCGATGTCCGAGAAGGTGACGGTGCAGTATCCGGACGAGAAGTGGGCGGTCTCGCCGCGGTGGCGCGGCACGCATCGCATGCTGACGACGGAAGACGGCAAGGCGAAATGCGTGGCGTGCGGGTTGTGTCCGACGGTGTGTCCGTCGAACTGCATCAAGCTCGTGCCGGGCGAAGACGAAAACGGCAATCGGTATCCGCTCGTGTTCGAGATCGACGAGTTCCGGTGCATCTTCTGCGGCTACTGCCAGGAAGTATGTCCGGAAGAGGCGATTCACCTCGGCCGGCATTTTGAGAACTCTGAATACAGCCGCGAGGGCTTCGTGTACGACCTCGAGCGCTTGATGGCGCAGACGCATCCGGTCTGCGAGATGTGGGATCCCGCCGACCCCAAGGGCGAGTAATGCCGGATCTCATACACGCGCTGCTGCAGGCTGGCGTCCAGGGACCGCGAGCGGTGCCGGCCGTCGGCACCGGAACGGCGCCGACGCTGAGCATGCCTCACGGCACGCTCTCGCTCTGGTACACGTTTCATTTCTATCTCTTCGGCCTTTTCGCGATCGTGTCGGCGGTGCTCTTCGTGACGCGCAAGAGCCCCGTCGCGGCGGCGCTGTGGCTCGTCAGCACGATGTTCAGCCTCGCGGCGCTCTATGTGATGCTCGACGCGCAGTTCATCGGGGCCATTCAAGTTCTGGTATACGCCGGCGCGATCATGGTCGTGTTCCTGTTCGTCATCATGCTGCTCAACCTGGGCAGCGGTGAGATCGGCGATATGCGCGCCGTCGGCTGGAAGGTGGTGGGCGGCGCCGTCGGCATCGCGATTCTCGCCGAGATCTTCGCGCTGACCAAGGCGAAGACGCCGGTGAGCCTGACGCTGCCGCAGGGTTTCGCGGCGGAGCAGATCGCGCAAAGCGGCGCGATCGCGCCGTTCGCGGGTCCGTTGTTCAATGAATACCTGCTGGCCTTCGAGGTGACGAGCGTCCTGCTGCTCGCCGCCGTCGTCGGCGCGGTGCTGCTGGGCAAGCAACGCGGAGAAGAGAATGCTCGCTGAAGCGCTGTTCTTTTCGGCGGTCCTGTTCGTGATCGGCGTCTTCGGCGTACTGATTCGCCGCAACGCGATCATCGTGTTCATGTGCGTGGAGCTCATGCTCAACGCGGTGAATCTGAGCTTCGTGGCGTTCGCGCAGGCGTACGGCGTCGCGGGCCAGGTCTTCGTGTTCTTCGTGATGACGGTCGCCGCGGCGGAAGCGGCGGTCGGGCTCGCGATCATCATCGCACTCTTCCGTCATCGTCCGACGGTGAATCTTCAGAACATCAACCTGCTGAAAGGCTGACCGGGTCCTGATGTTTCCTCTTCTGCAAGAAGCCGCGGCCGCCGCGGCACAGGCATCGACCGGCGCGCATCCGTTGAATGGAACGGCTGCCGAGTGGTTGTGGGCCGTGCCGTTGCTGCCGTTTCTGGGATTTCTCATCAACGGTGCGGCGTCGCTGTTTCCCGCGTTTCACGCGGGGCCGGCGGATCCGAGCGCTACGCACAACGCGCACGACGCGCACGGACACGGCGATGCCCACGTGCACGAGCATGCGCACGAGCATGCGCACGAGCATGGTCATGACGCGGAAACCGGCGGCGCCCACGGCGACGATCACCATGTGGTGCAACGGCATCGCTTCGCGGCGCTGGCGACCATCGTCGGCCCGGGCGTGCTGCTGCTGTCGTTCGTGCTCACGGCGGCGATCTGGCTCGCCATGCGCGCGGCCGGCGGCGGCGACATGGCCGCACCGTTCATCCAACGGTACTTCTCGTGGATGCCCGTCGGCGACCTGCACATCGACGCGGCGTTCCAGCTCGATCAGTTGTCGATGATGATGACGCTCGTCGTCACGGGTGTCGGCACGCTGATCCACATTTTCAGCGTCGGCTACATGCAGGACGATCCAGGCTACCCGCGCTTTTTCGCGTACCTGAATCTGTTCGTGTTCTTCATGCTCCTGCTGGTGCTCGGCGCGAACTATCCGATCCTGTTCATCGGGTGGGAAGGCGTGGGGCTCTGTTCGTATTTGCTGATCGGCTTCTGGTTCAGCGACAAGGCGAACGCGGACGCGGGGAAGAAGGCGTTCATCGTCAATCGCATCGGCGACTTCGGCTTCCTCGTCGCGATGTTCATCATCTTCGCCAACCTGGGCACGCTCGATTTCGTCGGCGTGCGTGAAGCGGCCAACTCGCTGCCCGTCGGCGGCGTCGTGGCGACGGCGATTTGCTTGTTCCTGTTTCTGGGATGCGCGGGAAAGAGCGCGCAGATCCCATTGTACGTCTGGCTGCCCGACGCCATGGCCGGCCCGACACCGGTCTCCGCGCTGATCCACGCGGCGACGATGGTGACCGCGGGCGTGTACCTGATCGCGCGCAGCAACGTGTTGTTCGCGCTCGCGCCGGTCGCGCAGATCGTCGTGGTGCTGGTCGGTGCGTTGACGGCGATCTTCGCGGCGTCGATCGGGCTCAAGCAATGGGACATCAAGAAGGTCCTCGCGTACTCCACGGTCTCGCAGCTGGGCTACATGTTCGTCGGTGTCGGCTGCGGCGCGTATGCGAGCGGCGTGTTCCACCTCGTGACACACGCCTTCTTCAAGGCGCTGTTGTTCCTGGGGTCCGGCTCGGTGATCTTCGCGATGCACGCGGCGTATCATCACACGAACAACCACGACGATGCGCAGGACATGCGCAACATGGGCGGGCTCAAGGCATACATGCCCGTGACGTGCGTGTCGATGTGGATTGCGACGCTGGCGATTTCCGGGATTCCGCCGTTTGCCGGCTTCTTCTCGAAGGATGAGATCCTGGGCGGCGTGTTTGCGCGCGCGCACGAGGGCTCGACGATCGCGCAGGCGCATCTCTTCGGCATTCCCGGGACGTATTGGCTCTACTTGGCCTACGTGCTCGGAGTAGCGGCCGCGTTCATGACGGCGACGTACATGACGCGCATGATGATCTACACGTTCCACGGTCCGAATCGCTCGGGCGACGAAGAGCGGAAGCATCTCACCGAGGCGCCGTGGATCATGACCGGGCCGCTGGTGGTGCTTGGGATTCTGACGGTCGTCGGCGGATGGCTCAACCTGCCGCAGTTCGCGAGCTTCCTGGGTCCGGTTGGTGGCCTCGAGCATTGGCTGGCGCCGGTGGTGAAGGAATCGACGGAGCGCACGCTGGCCGGCGCGCCGGAGATGGCGTCGTCGCTCGAGTACAGCCTGGTGGGCTTGGCGGTGCTGATCGCGATCGGCGGTATCGCGCTCGCGTTCGCGCGGCTCAAGCCGGAATCGCTCGCGCCGAAGGCCGAGTCGGCGCCGGAAGTCGGATTTGAGAAAGTGCTCAACGAGAAGTACTACGTCGACGAGATCTACGATTCGGCGATCGTGCAGCCGGTGGTTGGCACGTCGCGCGGGTTATTGTGGCGCGGGGTCGACGTGGGGTTGATCGATACGGTGGCGGTGCGGGGCAGTGCGCTCGTGGCGCAGGCGGTCGGGCGGATTGGCTCGCTCTTCCAGTCGGGGCAATTGGGCACGTACGCGTGGGTGCTGGCGGTCGGCGTGGTGGTGATTCTCGCGGCATTTAGCATTCGCTAATTATTTTTGTGACATCGTTCCTCACTTCGGCGCTTCGCACCTCCGCTCGGAATTCCGGCTTCCAGATTTCATGAACGCTTTCCTGAGTTCCATCGGCTACCAGCAGTGGGTGCTGCCCGCCCTCCTCGTGATCCCGCTCGCCGGGGCCGCGCTCATCTGGGCGTTCGGCGCCAAGGCGGCGCCGGGTGAGGACGAAGTCGCGAGCGGCGCCGCGGGTGCCCCGCGCGTCATCGCGCTGTTGACGTTCGCCGTCGAGTTCATCGTCTCGCTCGGGCTCTGGTGGAGCTTCGTGCCGGCCGTGGACAGCTGGCAGTCGGTCGTCGACTTCCCCTGGATTCCGTCGTGGGGCGTGCGCTTCACGCTCGGCATCGACGGCATCTCGTTGATGATGGTGCTGCTCACGACGTTCATCATGCTGCTCGCCGTCGGCGGCAGCTGGACCAGCATCCGGACGCGCACGCGCGCCTACTACGCGCTGCTGCTCGTGCTCACCACCGGCATGCTCGGCGTGTTCCTCGCGCTCGATCTGTTCCTGTTCTATGTGATGTGGGAAGTGATGCTCGTGCCGATGTACTTCATCGTGGGCATCTGGGGCGGCGAGCGGCGCATCTACGCCAGCGTCAAGTTCTTCATCTACACGATGGTCGGCTCGATGCTCATGCTCGCCGCCATCATCTATCTCGGCCTCGCCGCGCGCAGTCCCGTGACGAACCTGCCGAACTTCAATTACGACTACATCATTCAGAACGTCGCGATCGGCTCGACGACCGCGAAATGGCTCTTCGGCGCGTTCTTCCTGGCGTTCGCCGTGAAAGTGCCGATGTTCCCGTTCCACACCTGGCTGCCGGACGCGCACGTCGAAGCGCCGACGGCCGGGTCGGTGGTGCTGGCGAGCATCATGCTGAAGCTCGGCACGTTCGGCTTCATCCGCCTGGCGCTGCCGCTGTTCCCGACGGCGGCGTTGAGCCCGGGCATTCGCGCGACGATTCTCGTGCTGGCCGTGATCGGCATCGTGTACGGCGCGCTCGTGTCTCTCGTGCAGCCGGACTTCAAGAAGCTCGTCGCCTACTCCTCGGTGAGCCACCTTGGCTTCGTGATGCTCGGCATCTTCGCGTTGACCGTGCAGAGCGTGCAGGGTGCGCTGATGGTGATGATCAACCACGGGATCTCGACTGGCGCGCTGTTCTTTCTCATTGGCATGATCTACGAGCGCCGTCATACGCGCTTGATCGAAGCGTACGGCGGCATTGCGCGCGTGGTGCCGATGTTCGCGGCGCTGCTCACCATCGTGACGTTCAGCAGTATTGGCGTGCCGGGCACGAACGGGTTCGTCGGTGAATTCCTGGTGCTCATCGGCTCGTTCCGCACGGAGCCGATCTACGCCGTCGTCGCCGCGACCGCGGTGATCATCTCGGCGGCCTACCTGCTCTGGGCCATCCAGCGCATTCTCTTCAATTCCCTGGACAAGACCGAAAACGAGCACATTCCGGATCTGAACCGGCGTGAGCTCGCCGTCATGCTTCCGCTGATCGCGTGCATCGTGTGGCTCGGGGTATATCCCGCGCCGGTGCTGCGCCGAATGGAAGGTGCATCGGCGCGCTTCGTCACCGTCGTCGAGCAGCGGCGTGCCGCGATCGAAGCGATCGGACCGGCGCCGGAGTCGCCCGCGGTGGTGAATGTCCCGCCGACCGGAGGGGCACAGCCATGATCACGACACTCGACATCACCGTGCCGCTGCAGCTCTCGCTGGCACTCGTGCCGGATCTCGTGTTGATGGGCGGGGCGATGGTCCTGTTGCTGTGGGCGTCGCTGCGGCCGGACAGCCAGCAGCACCAGCGCAACATCGGCATCGCGAGCATCGTGCTCTGCGGCATCACGATTCTCCTCGCGCTCAATTGGGCGGGCCGCTATTCAGCCGGTCCGGGGCCAATCGCGCTCGACAACTTTCGCTGGCTCATCGACGTCGTCGTCCTCCTCGGTACGATCTTCACGATCGCGCTGAGCATGGACGACAACATGCGCACCGGCATCGCGTTCGCCGAGTCGCATGTGTTGATCCTGCTCGCGTCGTCGGGTATGATGCTGCTGGCCGCCGCACGCGATCTCATGATCGTGTTCCTTGGCATCGAGCTGATGTCGATCTCGGTGTACGCGCTCGCGGGGCTCAACCGCCGGAGCGAGCGGTCGGCCGAGGGGGCGCTCAAGTACTTTTTGCTCGGCGCGTTCTCGACCGCGTTTTTGCTGTACGGCATCGCGCTCGTGTACGGCGCGACCGGCAGCACGAACCTCACGATCATCGCCGGACGCATTTCGATCTATGGCCTCACGTCGAGTCCACTGCTGATCACGGGCATCGCGCTGCTGTTGATCGGGTTTGGTTTCAAGGTCGCGACGGTGCCGTTTCACATGTGGGCGCCGGACGTGTACGACGGCGCGCCGTCGGCGATCACGGCGTACATGGCCGCGACGGTGAAGGCGGCGGCATTCGCCGCGTTCATTCGCGTGTGGCTCGAGGCGTTCAACTTCACGTTCCAATCGTGGCACGGCGCGATGGTGATCCTGGCGATCGCGACGATGGTGATGGGGAACGCTATCGGCCTCGTTCAGAAGAATCTGAAACGCATGCTCGCGTACTCGAGCATCGGTCACGCGGGCTACCTGCTCGTTGCCGTCGCCGCCGGCACCGCGCAGGGATCGTCGGCGATGCTGTTCTATCTGTTCATTTACACGCTGGCCACGTTCGGGGCGTTCGCGGTCGTGATCGCGCTCCAGCGCGAGGGTCGCGGCACCGTCATGCTCGACGAGCTCGCGGGCCTGTGGAGCGTGAGTCCGTGGCTGGCGGTCACGATGGGCGTTCTCATGCTGGCGCTGATGGGCTTCCCGATCTTCGGCGGCGCCGGCTTCTACGCGAAGTGGTACGTGCTGCAAGCGGCGTTGCAGGCGCCGATACCGCAAACGACGCTCGCGGTCACGCTCGTGCTCACCACCGTCATCTCGGCGGGCTACTACCTGTACGTGCTGGTGCTGATGTTCATGAGGCCCCGCATCGACGGCATTCCCGCGCCCGAGCGCTCCGGCGGTCTCACGCGCATGGTGCTCGGCGTGAGCGTTGCGTTGCTGTTGATTCTGGGATTCGCGCCGGAATATCTCGTGCGGATCGCGCGAAATGGGCGGCCGCGCTACGAGGTGACGCCCACGACCACGAGTCTGCCGCCGAGCACCGCGGCCATCGACTTGCCGCCGCCGATGCCACGACACGTCGCCGACCGCGCGGCCGAGCCGAACCGCTAGATTACGGGGCCGCCGGGTGGGGGCCCCGTTCACTTTCTTGAATTAGAGATCCACGATGGCCATTGCATCAGGCATCTTTCGCCAATACGACATTCGCGGCATCGTCGGCAAGGACCTGACGGTCGAGGCGGCGCGCGCCGTCGGCGTGGCGTACGCGGCAAACATGGCGGAGCGGGGCATCACGGGCGCGATCGCCGTGAGCTGCGACAATCGGCCGAGCGGACCGATGCTGCGCGACGCGCTGGTGGATGGGCTCACGGGCGCGGGCGTGGACGTGATCGACATCGGCGTGATCCCGACGCCGCTCAACTACTGGGCGCTGCATCATCTGCCGGTGATCGGCGGCATTCAAATCACGGGTTCGCACAATCCGCCGGAATACAACGGGTTCAAGCTCTCGCTCTCCAAGGCGTCGATGCACGGCGAAGAGATTCAACATCTCTACGCCTTGACGCAGACGCCCGCCGCGGCCGCGAAGAACAAGGGCACGGTCTCGCACGAGGAAGTCATCGATCGGTACGTCGATGACGTGGCGGCGCGCACCGGACCGCTCAAGCGAAAGATCAAGATCGTGTACGACTGCGGGAATGGTGCGGGCGCGCTCGTCGCGCCGCAGCTCTTCAAGAAACTCGGCGTCGAAGGGCGCGGGTTGTTCTGCGAGAGCGACGGGACGTTTCCGAATCATCATCCCGATCCGACGGTCCCTGAGAATCTCGAGGACATCATCGCGGCGGTGAAGCAGGACAAGGCGGAGATCGGAATCGCGTTCGACGGCGATGCGGATCGCATCGGCGTGGTGGATGGCGATGGCAACATCATCTGGGGCGATCGCGTGCTGATTCTGTACGCGCGCGATGTGCTCGAGCGGACGGGCCGCGGACAGTCGATCATCTTCGACGTGAAATGTTCGCAGGCGCTGCCGACCGCGGTGCAGAATGCCGGCGGGAATCCCGTGATGTGGAAGACCGGCCACTCGCTCATCAAGGACAAGATGAAGGAGATGCACGCGCCGGTCGCCGGAGAGATGTCCGGCCACATGTTCTTCAGCGAAGGATTCTACGGCCACGACGACGCGATGTATGGCGCGGCCCGGCTGCTGCGCATCCTGAGTGATTCCGGCCGCACGGTCGCGCAGCTGCTCGCCGACGTGCCCGATTTCGTGTCAACGCCGGAGCTGCGCATCGAAGTGCCCGAGGAGCTCAAGTTCGGTCTCGTCGACAGCGCGGTGAAGCACTTCCGCTCGAAGTACGATGTCATCGACGTCGACGGCGTGCGCGTGTTGTTCGGCGACGGCTGGGGGCTGATCCGCGCGTCGAACACGCAGCCGGTCATCGTGGCGCGCTATGAGGCGCAGACACCGGAGCGCCTGGCCGCGATCCGCGGCGAGATGGAGGGATGGCTGCGCTCGCAAGGCGTCAGCGTCGGAACCGCGTGAGATGACGAGGCGGCGGTGGCTCGTCTTCGCGCTGGCGGCCGCCGCGATCCTGTTGATCGCCGGCCGCGCCGTGGCCGGCGCGTACGCCGATTATCTCTGGTACGAATCGCTCGGCGCGCTGGCGCTGTGGCGCATGCGTACGCAGGCCGTCCTCGTGGTGCGCGGCGGGTCGATGGCCATCGCCACGCTATTCGCGTTCGCGAATCTGTACGCGGTGCGCCGGTCCGTTGTCTCACTCGTGTTCCCGCGGCGTCTTGGAAATCTCGAGATCGGCGAGGAAGTGCCGGGCCGGTATCTGCTCTGGGCGGCGATCGGGCTCGCGGTCGTACTCGGTGTTTCGCTCGCCATGTCGTCCGATAATTGGACGTCGTTCGTCCTCGCCAGCTCCGGCAAGCCGTTCGACGAGAGCGAACCGTACTTCGGCAACGACCTCGGGTTTTTCACGTACTGGCTTCCGTTCGAGAATCTGCTGTGGATGTGGGCGTTCCTGGTCGTGATCGTCGTCTCGGTGGCGGTGATTCTGCTCTATGCGTTGACGCCGAGTCTCAAGTGGCAGCGCGGCGGCTTCTATGCGTCGACGTATGTGCGGCGCCACTTCACGGTGCTCGTCGGACTCCTGTTGTTGATGCTCGCGTGGAGCTTTCGTCTCGACATGTATTCGCTGCTCGTGGACGGCAGCGGACCTGACGGCGTGTTTGGCTGGGTCGATCACCACGTCGGTGTGCCGAGCGATCTGGTGTTGTCGGTGGCGACGCTGGGCGCGGCGTTGATCGTGCTCTGGACCGGTCTCGCGGGCCGCATGCGGCTCGCCGGCATCGCGGTGCTCTCCACGATCGTGCTCTCGCTGCTTGGCCGCGAGATCGCGCCGGCGGTCGCCGCGCACATCGGCACCGACGCGCATCGCGCGCTGCGTGAGCAATCTTATATCGCGACGCGCGCCGCCTATACCCGACGCGCGTTCGGTGTGGACGTCATGCCGCTCGCGACGACGAGCGTGCAGTTTTCGTCCGCCGCCGCCGCGCTTCCAGCGGTATCACTGTGGGATGCGCCGGCTCTCGCGCGGGCAGTCGACGCGTCGCGTGCCGGAACGTCGGAGGATCGCGCGACGCCGATCGGCTGGCGCGCCACGAGCGACGGCTTGCTCGCGCAAGTCGTGAACGCACCGGTCGCCGGCGCGTCATCGCGCGCTCCGTGGACGGCGGCGGTGGTCGTGGCGTCCGACGTCGATGAACGTGGTGCGCCGCTGCGCGCCGACGCTTCCGACCCGAGCGCCATCGATGACAACCCGGTCGACGCGCCGCTCGTGTATCCCGGCGCCTCGGAGATGCTCGTCGTGGCCGATTCGCTGCGGCGCGCCGCAGGGACGTCGCTCGAGGGCGGACTCGCGCGCCTGGCCGTCGCGTGGTCGTCGCAAAATTTCTCGCTCCTGTCGAACGATCTGCAACAACCACATCCCACCGCGATCGTGCACCGCGACATTCGCGATCGTCTCGATCGATACATGCCCTTCTTTGCCCAGGGCGGCCACGTCGAGCCCATCCTGCTCGGCGACTCGCTGTACTGGGCCGTCGACCTCTACTCGGCGTCGGACATGTATCCGCTCAGCCGGCACGCCTTCCTCGCCGGCGAGGATCAGAGTTATCTCAAGCATGCCGCGACTGCTGTCGTGCAGGCTTCCACCGGTGAGATCGTGGTCGTGCCCGACTCGGCGCTCGACCCGGTGGCGACGACGTGGGTGCGAGCACTGCCATCGCTGTTCAATACCTGGAACACGTTGCCGCCGCGCGTACGGACATCGCTTCCGCCGGCGATCGATGCGCTCTACGCGCAGGCGTATGCGTTTGGACGGTACGGCAGTCGCGGCGAGAGCACCGCGCCGCGGCACGTGCCGACGCTCGAAGGAGCCGACGACGCGCTGGTCGGCGAACGCGTGCCGCTCGCCGCGCCCGCGCAAGCGGGGACCGAGCCCGCCACGATGATGACGCTGCCGTTGGTCGACGATACGGAACGATTGCGCGGTGTGTTGGTCGGAACCGGCGGTGCGTCGCGTACGACCAGCTGGTATCCGCTCGCGGTGCCTGGGCCGCGGTGGGGCGCCATTCTCGACCGGCTGCGGTCGGTCGACAGCGCGGGCAGCGCCGCGCGCGAGGGACCGCTCGCGCATGGACGCGCGCGCGCGATTCCCGTGAACGGCGCCATCGCATTCGTGCAGCCCAGCTATCGTTGGCGGCCCCAAACGGTGCCGACGGTGAATCGCGTCGCGCTTCTGGCAGGTGACAGCATTCGGGCGATCGCGCCACCGATTGCGTCGGTCGCCCATCCGGGTACGACGCCAACGCCTGCGGGGTCCGGCGCGATGCCGGCGAGTCGCTCCGCCGCGGCGCTTTACGCTGCCATGCGCGATGCCATGCGCCGCGGCGACTGGGTCGCGTTCGGCCGCGCGTTCGATGCACTCGGGCGCGTGCTGAACGAGAAGAAGTCGGGAGGGCGTACACCGTGACCGACCCGCATCGGCATGTGCAGACGGCGGTCGTCGCGCTGGGCGGCAATGCGCTTGCGCCGTCGGGCGAGCAGTCGACGATCTACGATCAATTCCGGCACACGCGCGAGAGTGTGGGCCCGATCGTGGATCTGGCGCTCGCCGGTTGGAGCGTCTGCGTCGTGCACGGGAACGGCCCGCAGGTCGGGGACGAGCTCGTACGCAACGAGGTCGCGCGCGAACAGGCGAGTCCGCTGCCCTTGGGCGTGCTCGTGGCCGCGACAGCGGGGTGGATCGGTTATATGATTCAGCAGTCGCTGGAGAACGCGCTTCAACGAGCCGGCTCTCCGCGCAGCGTGGCAACGGTGATCACGCAGGTTGAAGTCGATCCCACCGATCCGGCGCTGCGGAATCCGACGAAGTTCATCGGCCGCAAGTTGTCGCGCGATCGCGCGCGTCAGGCCAAGGCCGAAGGACATGTGATCAAACCGGATGGCCACGGCAATCTGCGGCGTGTGGTGGGCAGTCCCGTGCCGCGAGCGATTCGCGAATTGCCGGTGATCAAGACGCTGGTCGAGGCGGGGATGCTCGTGGTCGCCGCGGGTGGCGGTGGTGCGCCGGTCTACGAGCACCCGACATTGGGATGGGAAGGGGTGGATGCGGTGGTCGACAAGGATCTCGCGGCGGCGGTGCTGGCGCGCGATCTCGGCGCGAAGCTGCTGATCATCCTGACGGACGTGGATGCGGTGTACGCCGACTGGGGCACGCCGGAGCAGCGGCCGCTCCGCCGGTTGACCGCCGCGGAAGCGGCGCGGATGGACGAAGCGAACGCGTTCGGCGAAGGCAGCATGGCACCCAAGATCCGCGCGGCGATCGACTTCGTGCGCCGCACGGGAGGGCGCGCGATCATCACGTCGCTCGCGCTGGGGCAGGCGGCCGTGCGCGGCGATGCGGGAACTACAATTACAAATCTCGAAACAGATTCACTGGAGAATCCGTGAACATTCACGAGTATCAGGCAAAGGAACTGCTCCGCAAGGAAGGCGTACCGATTCCGCCGGGCGACGTCGCGACGACGCCCGAAGAGGCGGAGAAGATCGCGACGCAGTATGGCGGCACCGTCGTGGTGAAAGCGCAGGTGCACGCCGGCGGCCGCGGCAAGGCGGGCGGCGTCAAGCTCGCGAAGACTCCCGCCGAGGCGAAGGAGCTCGCCACGAAGATCCTGCAGTTGAAGATCAAGGATCTCCCCGTGCAAAAAGTGCTCGTGACACCCGCCGCCGACATCGCCAGCGAGGCGTACGTCGGCATCATCCTCGACCGCGCGTCGAAGAAGCCGGTGTTCATGGTGAGCCCGGCGGGCGGCATCGACATCGAGGAAGTCGCGGCGACGACGCCCGAGAAAATCCTCAAGCTGCCGGTCGATACGCGCTACGGGCTGCAGCCGTACCAGGCCAGCCGCCTGGGCTACTTTCTGTTCGACGATCCGAAGAAGGTGAAGCAGGCCGCGAAGATCATGGGGCAGCTGTATAGCGCGTTCATGAAGAACGGCTGCTCGCTGGCCGAGATCAATCCGCTCGTCGTGACTCCGGCGGGCGACGTCGTGGCGCTCGACGCCAAGATGGTGATCGACGACAACGAGCTCGATCGCCACGCCGACATCGCCGCGCTCCGCGACGAAAGCGCCGAAGCGCCGAGTGAGGTTCAGGCCAGAAACGCTAATTTGACTTTCATCAAATTGGACGGCGACGTCGGGTGCGTCGTCAACGGCGCCGGTCTCGCGATGGCCACGATGGACCTGGTGAAGTACTACGGCGGCGAGCCCGCGAACTTCCTGGACATCGGCGGCTCGTCGAATCCGGAAAAGGTCGTGAACGCGCTCAAGATCATTACCGCCGATCCGAACGTGAAAGCCATCCTGTTCAATATTTTTGGCGGGATTACCCGGACCGATGACGTCGCGAACGGCATCGTGACCGCCACGAAGCAGAATCCGCTCAAGGTGCCGATCGTCATTCGGCTCACCGGAACCAACGAAGAGATCGCGATGAAGATTCTTCAGGAGAACGGCTTCTCGGCATCGTCGGACATGGACGAAGCGGTGAAGAAGGCCGTCGCGCTGGCGAAAGGAGGAAAGGCGGCGTGAGCATCTTCATCGACAACGACACGACGCTGATCGTGCAGGGGATCACGGGCCGAGACGGCTCGTTCCACACGAAGCAGATGATGGAGTACGGCACCAAGGTCGTCGCGGGCGTGACGCCCGGCAAAGGCGGTCAGAAGTTCGAAGACAAGGTGCCGATCTTCAATACCGTCGCGGATGCGGTCGCGGCGACGAACGCGAATACGAGTGTGATCTACGTGCCGCCGATGTACGCGGCCGACGCGATTCTCGAGGCGGTGGACGCGGGCGTCAAGCTCGTCGTCGCGATCACGGAAGGCGTGCCGGTGCTCGACATGACGCGCGTGTATCCGTTCGTGAAGGAACGCGGCGCGCGGTTGATCGGACCGAACTGTCCGGGGCTGATCACGCCAGGCAAGTCGAAAGTCGGCATCATTCCCGGACGCATCTGCACGCCTGGCAACATCGGCGTCGTCAGCCGGTCGGGCACGCTGACGTACGAGGTCGTCTATCAGCTCACGCGCGCGGGGCTCGGGCAGTCCACGTGCGTCGGCATCGGCGGCGATCCAATCAACGGCACCAATTTCATCGACTGTCTCGCGGCGTTCGAGAAGGATCCGGACACCAAGGCCGTGGCGATGATGGGCGAGATCGGCGGCACCGACGAACAGGAAGCGGCCGAGTTCATCAAGAAGCACATGAAGAAGCCGGTCGTCGGGTTCATCGCCGGACAGACGGCGCCGCCGGGACGCCGCATGGGTCACGCGGGAGCGATCATCAGCGGTTCCTCGGGAACGGCGGCCGAAAAGATCGCGGCGTTCGAGGCCGCGGGGATGGGCGTCGCCAAACGCCCGATGGATTTCGTCGAGCTGATCAAGGCTCGCGTGCAGTAGGCGACCGTTCAGAGAACACTCATGGCGCGCGAGCGCGAGGGCGATGTCGACGACGCAGCGCGTCCGCTGCTTCTGGTCTACGCCGCCCTCGCGCACGTCGTCATTCTCGTCGTCGTCTTCTGGTCGGTCTACAGGTCGAACTTCTCGGACGTGCCGATCTACTACCGGTACGCCTCCCGCGCACTCGCCGGTGCCGTACCATACCGCGACTTCGCGGTGGAGTATCCGCCGGCAGCGCTCATCTTCTTCGGACTGCCGCGGCTCGTCGCGACCACGCTCACGCAGTATTACGTGGCGTTCCGCGTCGAGGTCGTGATCGCCGACCTCCTGATCCTCGTCGCGTTGAACGCCATCGCGCGACGCCGTGGGCTGAATCGCGTCGCGGTCCTCGGCGCCTATACCGTGTTCGTGCTTACCGTGGGACCGATCATCGGCCAGGACTTCGACATTTTTCCCGCGGCGACCGTCGTGTGCGCCCTCTGGTTCGCCGGGCGGAGCGAGTGGTTCGGCGCGTCGATCATGCTGGCTGTCGGCATTCTGACGAAGCTGTATCCATTGCTCCTGGTCCCGGTATTCGCCATGCAGCACGTTCGCGCGCGCGCCTATGGCCTGCTCGTGCGCTGCGCGATCGTCGGCACCGCAACCATGGTGGTGCTGGCGTCACCGCTCTTGCTCGTCGCTCCACGCAACATGCTCGGGTTTCTGGACTACCACGCCGCTCGCGGCGTGCATGCAGAAAGCACGTACGGAAGCCTGTTGGTGGCGGCGAGCAAGCTGCATCTCGTGGCGGCCGCGATCGAGTACAACTTCTCATCATGGAACATGTCCGGCCACGCGGCGGCGGTCGTGAAACCCCTGTCGACCGTGCTGATGCTCGCGGCGGTCGTCGTCGTGTATGCGATGATGTATCGTCGAACACGCCGCGACGAACCCGTCGACCTCGCCGCCTGGAGCGCGCTGGTACTTTTCGCGGGGCTCGTCACGAGCAAGGTCCTCTCGCCGCAATACCTGATCTGGGTCATGCCGCTGGTGCCGCTGATCGCCGTCAGAAACCGGGCGCTCCTGTGGACGCTCTTCGCGCTGACGGGTGTGGTGACCTACTACATTTTTCCACTGCGCTACATGGCGCTCGTACGCACCGAAGCACCGGACGCCGTGGTCGGGCTCGTGCTGCGCAATCTCTTGCTCGTCGTCACGACCGTTGTGCTCGCACGCGGACTTCGTCTGTCGAACCGCCTCTCTTCGTCGCCCTCGTAACACTCCGTGAAGCTCGTCGATTTTCTCGCGCCCTCGCGCGTGTTGATTCCGCTGGATTGCGATACGCTCGACGCGGCGCGCACGTCGCTGCTCGCGCGGCTCGAGTCCTCGGGTGCGATCGGCGACCTCGAGCGGCTGCAAGGGCGCGTGAGTGAAGAGCGCGGGGAAGACATGGTCGCGATCGCCGACCAGGCGTTCCTGCTGCATTACCGCACGGATACCGCGCTGGCGCTCCAGGTCGCGGTGGGCGTCTGTCCGACCGGGATCGTCCGTGCGCTGGACGACGGCGTCGAGCAGCGCGCGCCGCTCGTCACCATGGTGGTCGGCCCACCGCGATCCGCCGCGCGCCAGCTGCAAGTCGTTCGTGCGTTCGGACGCCTCCTCTCCAATCGCGAGGTGATCGACGCGCTCCTCGCCGCGCCCAGCGCCGAGGCGCTGGTTAGTTTACCCGTGTTCGCTGACTACGAAATCGCCGAACAGCTGCTCGTCCGCGACCTCATGACCGAGCGTCCGCGCACGATCGGCGGTGACGTCCCGCTGCGGCACGCGGCGCGCGAGCTCATTCGCTCGGGGCTCGGCGCCCTGCCGGTGGTCGACGAGCACGAACAGCTGCTCGGCATGCTCAGCGAGCGCGAGCTGATGCGCCACCTGCTGGCGACGGAGGGCGTGTCGTTCGGCGGATCGCGGCACCAGTCGCCCGCCGTCGCCCGCGCAAACGATATGACGGTTCGGGAGGCCATGACACGGCAGGTGTTGTGCGTGGCGCCCGAGCAACCCGTCGCCGAAGTGGCGGCGTTGATGAGCAACAAGGACGTCGAGCGACTGCCGGTGGTGCGGGAAGGCCGGTTGGTGGGCTTTCTCACGCGCGGCGACATCGTTCGCAAACTCATAGGACCCTGATCAGGAAACTCTCATGGCCGGCAACTACACACTCACGATCATCAAGCCCGACGCGTTTGGCGCGGGGAAGGCGGGAACGATCATCGCGCACCTCGAGGGCCAAGGCTTCAAGGTCCTGGCCGCGCGGGTGATGCACATGTCCAAGGACCAGGCCGGCGAGTTCTACGCTGTCCACAAGGGCCGCCCGTTCTATGGCGAGCTCGTGGACTTCATGACGTCGGGACCATGCATGCCGATGGTGCTGGAGAAGGGCGATGCGGTTGCGTCGCTGCGCACGGCGATCGGTGCGACTGATCCGGCCGAAGCCGCCGAGGGGACGGTCCGGAAGCTGTATGCGGAGTCGAAGGGCCGGAATGCCATTCACGCCTCGGATTCGGATGACAACGCGACTCGCGAATCACGGTTTTTCTTCGCCGAGACGGAGTTGTTGGCGGCGCGGTAGGCGGTGGGCGCTGGGCGATGGGCGATGGGCGTCGACGCTTCGAGCCACCCGTCATCCCGAGCGAGTGCAGCGAACGAGGGATCTGGCGTCTCGGTAGAGTGGCCAGCCCTCTGGCATCCACGAAAGATCCCTCGCTTCGCTCGGGATGACGACCGCCTCGACGTTTGGTCGTCGCCCATACGCCCATACGCCCATACGCCCTGACGCCCCGACGCCCCGACGCCCCGACGCCCCGACGCCCAACTCCATGACACTCACGGACTTGTAAGCACCCCCGCATCCGAGTATTTTTGATGGATGTTGTCCTTCGACATCCGTTCGCTCGAAACCCAGGCCGCCGTCGTTGACGCCGAATTGCCGGCCAGCGATCCGATCTGGGAAGAGAGCGACCCGAAGCCCGAGACCGCGGTGCACGTCACCGGCCGGTTGTCGGCGGCGGGACCGGGGCGGTACTACTGGCACGGGCGCATCGAGGGGAGCGTCGTTCACGAATGCAGCCGCTGTCTCGCCGAAGCGCGCGCGGACGTGAGCGACGAAGCGCACCTCATCTTCGCCGAAACGGGAGCGGAGGAAACGGACGACCCGGACGTGTACGAGCTCGACCCGAACGCCGAAGAGATCGACCTTCGCCCGGCGCTTCGTGAAGAGTGGCTGCTCGCCGCGCCGTCGTTCGCGCTCTGTAACGAAGCCTGCAAGGGGCTCTGCCCGCGCTGTGGCAAGGACCTGAACGAAGGTCCGTGCGACTGCGAGGACAAGTCGGTCGATCCCCGCTGGGACGCGCTGAAGCAGCTGAAGCAGTTGAAGCAGTTGAAGACCGAGAATTCCTAGCACGCGAACGCGTTCGCATCCAACATTTAGCATCTACCATCTCCCGCCATGGCCGTCCCGAAGCGACGCACCTCCAAGCGTAAGAAGCGCGCGCGCAACACGCACAAGAAGGCGCCCGCCGTCGTCATTCAGAAGTGTCCGAAGTGTGGTGCCCCGAAGCGTCCGCATCGCGTGTGCGCGGATTGCGGGTTCTACGCCGGCAAACAGCGGGTCGAAGCCAAGGAAGCCTAGGTTGGCGCGCATCGCGTTGGACGCCATGGGGGGCGATTTCGCACCCCAGGCGACCGTTGCCGGTGCGTTGCTCGCTCTGAGTGAGCTGGATCCAGCGCACTCGATCCAGCTCGTCGGACGCACCGCGGTCGTCAGCCAACAGCTCGAGACCCTGCTCGCGACGCCCGAGCACCACGCGGTGCGCGGGCAGCGCGACCGCATTGAAATCATCGAAGCACCCGACGTCATCGAGATGACGGACCGCCCGAGCGCGGCGATGCGCGGAAAGCCCAACAGCTCCATGATCGTCGGCCTCAAGCTGCAGGCCGACGGCAAATCCGACGCGTTCGTCTCCGCCGGCTCGACCGGCGCGCAGATGGCGGCGTCGATGGTCGTGCTCAGACTTCACGCGGGACTCAAGCGGCCCGCCATCGCCACCGTCTTTCCGACGGCGCGCGTGCCCGTCGTCGTCCTCGACTCCGGCGCCAACGTCGACTGCGGCGCCGACGAGTTGGTCCAGTTCGCGCGCCTCGGTGTCGTCTACGCCGAGGACATCCTGGGACGACAGAACCCAACGGTTGGGTTACTGAGCATCGGTGAAGAGCCCGAGAAAGGGAACGCCGCCACGAAAGAAGCGCATCAGCTCCTCCAGTTGGCGGGTCTCAACTTCCTCGGCAACGTCGAGGGGCGCGACTTGCCCAAAGGCGCGTGCGATCACGGCCCGATCGACGTCGTCGTGTGCGACGGATTCGTCGGCAACGTCGTGCTCAAGTTCTACGAAGGCATCGGCCCGATGATCATCGGGCTGCTCGCGAAAGCGGGCCTCGATCAGCAAACGATGATGGGCGCGCTCAAGGACCTCGACTACTCCGAGCATGGCGGCGCGCCGCTGCTCGGCGTGAACGGCGTGAGTATCATCTCGCACGGCAAATCCAGTCCGCGCGCGATCAAGAACGCCATCAAGGTGGCGGTCCGGGCGCTCGACTCGAAGATGGACGAGCACATCGGCCGTCGCCTGCAGGACGGAGTCGGCCAGGCATGAAGCGGCCCATCGCGTATTTCGCCGGAACCGGGCGGGGCGTTCCCAGCACGGTATTCAAGAATAGTGATTTCGCGTCGATCGGCATCGAGACCACGGACGAGTGGATCATCGAGCGCACGGGGATCAAGCAGCGGCACATCGCGAAGACGGAGTCGGCGACCGACCTCGCGGCGATGGCGGCCCGCGCCGCGATGGACAAGGCCGGCGTGCATCCCGGAGAGCTCGACATCATCGTGCTCGGCACGGCGTCGCCCGACCGGCTGCTGCCGTCCGCCGCCGTGGACCTGCAAGCCGCGCTCGGCGCCAGCCGCGCGGCGGCGTTCGACATCGGCGCGGCGTGCTCGGGGTTCATCTACGCCGCGACCGTCGCCGAGGGCATGATGGCGACGGGGAACGCGGACACCGCGCTCATCATCGGCGTCGAGAAGTTGAGCGCCATCACCGATTGGACCGACCGCTCGACGTGCGTGCTTTTTGGCGACGGGGCGGGTGCCGCCGTGCTCAAGCGATCGAAGCAGCAGCGCGGCATCCTCTCGACGTTCGTGCGCAGCGACGGCAGCCTGGGCGATCTCTTGTGCCGGCCGTCCGGCGGCGCGCGGCATCCGTTCTCGCAGCAGGTGCTCGACGAGCGGTCGATGTACATCAAGATGAACGGCCGCGAAACGTTCAAGAACGCCGTTCGCTCGATGTCGGAGGCGGCAACGCGTGCGCTCGATGCCGCCAAGCTCACGAGCGCCGACATCGACTTGATGATTCCGCATCAGGCGAACATCCGCATCATCGAGGCAACCGCGAAGCACGCCAACATCTCGATGGACAAGGTCTACGTGAACGTGGACCGCTACGGCAACACGTCGGCGGCGTCGGTGCCGATCGCGCTCGACGAGGCCATCGAAAAGGGTGTGATCAAGGAAGGATCGACCGTGCTGCTCGTCGCGTTCGGTGCGGGCTTCACGTGGGGCTCGATGGTGGTTCGGCTGTGAGCGGAGCGAGCATGGATATCGTGCTGCTCTTCCCGGGCCAGGGATCGCAGAAACCAGGCATGGGCAAGGACCTGGCGGAAGCGTTCTTCGCGGCGCGCGACGTCTTTCAGCGCGCCGACGATGCCTTGGGCGTTTCACTCAGCACGCTCTGCTTCGAGGGACCAGCTGACGAGTTGACGCTCACGCACAACGCCCAGCCTGCGCTCCTCGCGCACGGCGCCGCGGCGTGGGCGGCGACGCGTGACGTGATCGGCGCAAACGTCGTCGCCGCGGCGGGTCACTCGCTTGGCGAATTCACGGCGTATCATGCGGCGGAATCACTCGGCCTCGAGGATGCGGTGCGCGTCGTTCGCCGCCGCGGCGAGCTGATGTACGAGAGCGGCGTCAAACGCCCGGGCGCCATGGCCGCGCTCCTCGGCGACACGAATCGCCCGATCGAAGAGATCTGCGCGGACGCGTCGCGCGATGCCGGGCTCGTCGTTCCCGCGAATTACAACTGTCCCGGGCAGCTCGTGATCAGCGGCGAGGAATCCGGCGTCGAACGCGCGATGGCGCTGGCGAAGGAAGCCGGGGCGAAGCGCGCGATCCGCCTGAACGTGAGCGGCGCGTTTCATTCGCCGTTGATGGAATCAGCCGCCCCGGGTCTCGCGAGCGCCCTCGATGAAGCGTCGTTCGACGATCCGCACTTCGCCGTATATGCGAACGTGAATGCCGAAGCTGTAACAACGGCGTCGCGCGGCAAGCAGCTGCTGCTCGAGCAACTGTCCAAGCCCGTGCGTTGGACGGATGAGGTGCGCGCCCTGGCAGCCCGTCATCCCGACGCCCTCTATGTCGAGATGGGCCCCGGCAGCGTGCTCACGGGACTCGTGAAAAAAATTGCGCCGTCGGTGAAGACGGCCACCTGCGGGACGGCAGCGGAAGTGCAGCAGATCCGCGAGCTCGTCGCGGCGCCAACCCACTGATCGACATGAAGATCGACTTGAGCGGGCGCACGGCGCTCGTGACCGGCAGCACGCGCGGCATTGGACGAGCGATCGCCGAAACACTGGCGCGCGCCGGCGCGCGTGTGGCCGTGGTCGGTCGCGACGAGGCGCGCGCCAGGGAAGCGGCGGGCGCGATTTCGCCCGAGGCGCGCGGGTTCGCGTGCGACGTGGGCGACATCGCGTCGGTCACCGCGTTGGTCGACGCGGTCGATAAGGCGATGGGCGGCGTCGACATTCTGGTGAACAACGCCGGTCTCACGCGCGACAATCTCATGATGCGCATGAAGGACGACGACTGGGACGCGGTGATCGACGCCAACCTGCGCGGCGCCTTCGTCGCGATGCGCTCGGTGTCGCGAGGCATGATGAAGAAGCGGTGGGGACGGATCATCAATATCGCGAGCGTGGTCGGCGTCGTCGGCAACAAGGGGCAGGCGAACTATGCGGCGAGCAAGGCGGGACTGATCGGTCTCACCAAGTCGGTGGCCAAGGAGCTCGCCTCGCGCAACATTCTCGCGAACGTGGTCGCTCCGGGGTTCATCGAGACCGACATGACCGCGGCGATGACGGAGGACGCGAAGAAGACGCTGTTCACGCAAATCCCGCTCGAACGGTTGGGGAAACCGAGCGACATCGCGTCGCTGGTGGCGTTCCTGGCGTCCGACGAGGCGAGCTATATCACGGGGCAGGTCTTTGTCGTGGATGGCGGGATGGTGATGTGAGGGCGCATGGGCGTCGGGGCGTATGGGCGTCGGGGCGAAAGAGCGCTCTCTCACTCAGCGCCGCCCAGACGCCTCGACGCCCCGACGCCCCGACGCCCACTCGCTAGATTTACGCAGCTAACAACCCATCAGAAGAGAGGACCAATTCCAATGGCCGACAACGCTCAGAAGGTCCGCGACATCATCGAGAAAGAACTCGGGGTGGAGCGCGAGAAGCTTACCGACGAGGCCAGCTTCATCGAGGACCTCGGCGCGGACAGCCTCGACATCGTCGAGCTGGTCATGGAGTTCGAGAAGGAGTTCAACATCGACATCCCCGACGAGGATGCCGAAAAGCTCCGCACGGTCGGCGACGCGATCGGGTATCTCAATACCAAGGTTGGGAGCAACGCGTGATCACGCGACCGGCGGAATTCCGAGCGCAGGTGCGAAGCGCCGAAGTGAGGAACCACATGACCCGACCGGCGGAATTCCGAGCGCAGGTGCGAAGCGCCGAAGTGAGGAACCACGGATGAAAAGAAGGGTCGTCGTCACCGGAATGGGGGCGATTACGCCAGTCGGCAACGACGTGGCGACGACCTGGGCTGCGATCAAGGCCGGCGTATCGGGCGGCGCCGACATCACGAAATTCGATCACAGCACGTTTCCGGTGCACTTCGCCTGTGAGGTGAAGGGCTTCGATCCGCTCATGTATCTCGAGCGGAAGGAAGCCAAGCGCGCCGACCTCTTCGCGCAGTACGCGATTGCCGCATCCGCACAGGCGATGACCGATGCGGGCTTCGACGACCCGTCGCAGTTCGATCCCGAACGCCTGGGCGTGATCATCGGCTCAGGCATCGGCGGTCTCAAGACGTTCGAGGAACAGCACGACGTCTACCGCGAGCGCGGCCAGAGCAAGATCAGCGCGTTCTTCATTCCGATGTTCATCTCGGATATCGCGGCGGGCCTGGTGTCCATGCGCTTCAACGCCAAGGGACCGAACTACGCGACGATTTCGGCGTGCGCGACGTCGGCACATGCGATCGGCGACGCATTCCGCACGATTCAGTACGGCGACGCGGACGCGGTCATCACCGGCGGGTCCGAGGCGACCGTGACGCCGATGGCGATCGGCGGCTTCGCGAACATGAAAGCGCTCTCCGAGCGGAACGAATCGCCGGCCACCGCATCGCGTCCGTTCGACGCCACGCGCGACGGCTTCGTGATGGGCGAGGGCGGCGGCATCGTCATTCTCGAGGAGCTCGAGCACGCGCGGAAGCGCGGCGCGCGCATCTACGCCGAGATCGTCGGATACGGCGCCACGGGCGACGCGTATCATCTCACGGCGCCGGCGCCGGAGGGAGAAGGCGCTCAGCGCGCGATGCGCATCGCCATGAAGGATGCCGGCTGGACGCCCGCCGACATCGACTACATCAACGCCCACGGCACGTCGACGCCCGCCAACGACTCGAACGAGACGAAGGCGATCAAGGCCGTCTTCGGCGAGTACGCGAAGCGCGTGGCGGTCAGTTCGACCAAGTCGATGACCGGCCACATGCTGGGCGCCGCGGGCGCCGTGGAGTTCATCATCGGCTCGCTCGCCACGCGCGACTGCGTCGTACCGCCGACGATCAACTACGAGACGCCGGATCCCGAGCTCGATCTCGACTACACGCCCAACACCGCCAAGCAGCGCGAAGTGCGCGCCGTCCTGAGCAACAGCTTCGGGTTCGGCGGCCACAACGTGACGCTCGCGATAAAACGCTTTCAGGAGTAGGACCGTGTCTCCTCTGGCTGCCGTGCCGCTCGACCGTGCGCTGATCAGCGATCCGGCGCTCGGCCCCATTGCGGACAAAGTCGAGCGTGGGGAACGCCTGTCGCAAGCCGATGGCGTCGCGCTGTTCGAGAGCGGCGACATTGTCGGCTTGGGCCACATGGCTGACGCGGTGAACCGCGCGCAGAACGGCTATCTCGTCACGTTCGCGGCGAATCATCACATCAATCCCACGAACGTCTGCATCCTCCGCAAGACGTGCGTGTTCTGTTCCTACGCGCGATTGCCGAAGGAAGAAGGCGCCTACCGCTACACGATGGACCAGGTGTGGGAAGAAGCGGCGACCTCGAACAGCACGCTGACGCGCGAGTTCCACATCGTCGGCGGGCTGGATATGAAGGCCGGGCTGGCCTACTACCAGGAAATGTTCCGCGGGTTGAAGGAGCGGTTCCCGCACGTACACATCAAGGCGCTCACCGCCGTCGAAGTCGCGCACATCGCGCGCATCCAGAAGATGAGCGTGCGCGATACGCTCATCGCGCTGCGCGAAGCCGGGCTCGATACGATGCCGGGCGGCGGCGCCGAGGTGTTCAGCCCGGGCGTGCGCGCGACGATCGCAGACAAGAAATTATCTGGCGAGGAGTACATCAACGTGCATCGCGACGCCCACCAGCTGGGTATTCGCACGAACTGCACGATGCTGTACGGCCACGTCGAGACCTACAGCGACCGCATGAATCACTTGCAGATGCTGCGCGATCTGCAAGATGAAACGGGTGGCTACCTGGCGTACATCCCGCTCGCGTATCATCCCGACAACAACGAGTTGGGCGAGACACTGCATCGCACGGGTACCGCCACGACGGGCTTCGACGATCTCAAGAATCTCGCCGTCGGCCGCCTGTTCCTCGACAACTTCCAGCACATCAAGTCGCACTGGATCATGGTGACGACGGCGATGTCGCAAGTCGGATTGTCGTTCGGCGTGAACGATCTCGAGGGCACGGTCGTGCGTGAAAAGATCTATCACGAGGCGGGCGCACACACCGCGCAGGCGATGACGCTCGACGCCATCCTCAAGCTGATTCGCGGCGCGCGCCGCGTACCCGCCGAACGCGACTCGTTCTACAACATCATCCGGACGTTCGACGATGCGGTCACGCCCATCGCCCAACGCCCAACGCCCATCGCGGCCGCATGATCCGCGTCGGCCGCATCCCGTACATCAACTGCTACCCGGTCTACGGGGCGATCGATCGCGGAATCGTGCCCGTGCACGCGGAGCTGATCGACGGGGTGCCCACGGCGCTCAACCGCCAGATGGCGGACGGCGCGCTGGACGTCAGCGTCGTGTCGGCCGTGGAATATGCACGAGATGCTACTAAATACCTGCTGCTGCCCGATCTCTCGATCTGCAGCGACGGGCCGGTCCGCAGCGTCGTGCTGTTCGCCAAGCGTCCCGCGTCGGAATTGCAGGGGCGTCGCGTGCTGGTCAGCCGCAGCTCGATGACGAGCGTCGCGCTGCTCGAGCTCCTGTTCGAGCACGTGTGGGATGCGCGTCCGGCATTCATTCCCGCCGACGCCGAGCTCACCGATGTCGCGCGCTTCGGCGACGACGATCATGACGCGCGGCTCGTCATCGGCGACGCGGCGCTGCACCTCTGGTCGCGCTTGCGCGAGCCGGAGCTGTACCCCGAAGGCGAGATGCTCACGCAATACCGTTACGCCTACGATCTTGGCGCCGAGTGGAAGCGATGGACCGGGCTGCCGTTCGTGTTCGCGGTGTGGGTCGCGCAGCGCACGACGCCGGTCGATCAGGCGCTCGCGGTGCACGCGAATTTGATCGAATCGCGCAATTGGGGCTTGCAGCACCTCGAGACGCTGGCCGCGCAGGCGGCGCTTGCGACGGGCGTGCACAAGACCGTGTGTCTCGAATATCTGTCAGGTTTGGATTACGGCCTGTCGTATCAGCATCTTGCGGGACTCACCGAATTCTTCAGGCGGCTCGTGGCGGCGGGGAAGGTGCCGAACGGGTCGCTGGCGTTTCTTCCGGCAGCGTAGTTGTCATTCCGAGAGAGCGAAGCGAACGAGGAATCTTCTCTCCCGTCGGATAAACCAGTCGCTCTATCGTGATGCCAGATTCCTCGCTTCGCTCGGAATGACAATGCTGCAATACAAAGACCTCCTCGACTTCTACACCAACGCGTCGCTCCTGGAGCTCGGCGCCGAGGCCGACCGCGTGCGCCGCGAGAAGCATCCGCACGACACGGTCACGTACATCGTCGACCGCAACATCAACTACACCAACGTCTGCGTCGCCGACTGCGGGTTCTGCGCGTTCTATCGCCGGCCCAAACACGCCGAAGGCTGGACGCTCTCGTACGAGCAGATCGGCGCCAAGATCGACGAAGCCAAGCAGCTCGGCGCCATTCAAATATTGATGCAGGGCGGCCACAACCCCTACATCCCGTTCGAGTGGTATCTCGACCTCCTGCGGTACATCAAGACGTACCATCCCATTCACATCCACGGCTTCAGCCCGAGCGAAGTCGACTTCTTCGCCAAGACGTTCCGGATGGACGCGGTCGAGGTCATTAGAGAACTGGTAAAGGCCGGCCTCGACTCGATCCCCGGCGGCGGCGGCGAGATCCTCGTGCAGCGCGTGCGCGACCAGGTGGCAAAAAAGAAGGCCGGTGCCGACCGCTGGCTCGAGATCATGGAGCTCGCGCACAACGAAGGAATGAAGACCTCGGTCACGATGATGTACGGTATCGGCGAAACCCTCGCCGAGCGGATCGAGCATCTCGAGCGCGTGCGCGAGGTGCAGGCGCGCACCAACGGCTTCACCGCGTTCATCTGCTGGCCGCTGCAGCCCGAGAACACGCCGACCATGTCGCACATGCAGAAGACCGACGCCGTCGAGTATCTGCGCACCGTCGCGATCTCGCGGATCGTGCTCGACAACGTGCCGAACCTGCAGGCGAGCTGGGTGACGATGGGCATGAAGGTCGGCCAGACCGCCCTGCGGTTCGGCTGCAACGATTTCGGCTCGCTCATGATCGAGGAGAACGTCGTCTCGGCGGCGAACACGACGCACCGCACGACGACGGCGGAGATCGAGCGGCTGATCACCGACGCCGGTTTCAAGGTCGCGCGCCGCCGCCAGGATTACACGATCTTGCCGGAAAGCGTTGCCCCACCAAGAGACACTGTCGCCGCGTGATCGACTCACGCCCAACTGCCATCGCCCATCGCCCATCGCGCACGGGCATCGGCTACGACTCCCATCGTTTCGCGCCGCCGGGACCATTGATCCTCGGCGGCGTTCCCATTCCGAGCGACGTGCATCTCGAGGGGCATTCGGACGGCGACGCCGTCGCGCACGCGCTCACCGACGCGATCCTCGGCGCGGCGGCGATGGGCGACATCGGTGAGATGTTCTCCGATCGCGATCCGGCGAACAAAGGCAAGGATTCGATCGAGATGCTGGCAGCCGCGGTCGCGCGACTCGCCGGAGCCGGTTGGCGCGTGCAGCAGGTGGACGTGACGATCGTGGCCGAGAAGCCGCGGATCGCGGAGCATCGCGAGCCGATGAAGGCGCGCCTGGCGGCTGTGCTCGGCGTGGGCGTCGAAGACGTCAGCGTGAAGGGCAAGACGAACGAGGGGATGGGCTGGATCGGACGTGCCGAGGGGATCGCGTGCATGGCGGTGGCGACCATCGTTCGCGCCGGCGAAAACTCTCTCGGCGGCATGTCGAGCGAAGGTGCGTAGCGCGGTAGCGAGAAGCTATGTCTGATCGAGGTGCGTTACTCCGCTTCCAACTCGACCGCTTCGGCGACTACCTGACGCTGGAGCAGGGCACGTCGCCGCGCACCGTCGAGGCGTACCATCGCGACGTTTCGCGCCTCGCGGACTACGCGCGCGTGAAGGGCGCCACGACGCCCGGCGACGTCACGAGCCGCATGCTCCGCGAGTTCATCTATCACTTGAAGGACCTCGGCCTATCTCCAGCGTCGATCCGCCGAAACATCTCAGCGGTTCGAACCTACTTTCGCTTTCTCCTGGCTGACGGCGCGGTCGCGCGCGATCCGAGCGAGCGCCTCGAAACTCCCAAGCGCTGGCGCACGCTGCCCGATGTGCTGACCGTGGAAGAGATCGAACGACTCCTCGCCGCGCCGACGCTCGACGACACGCTCGCGTTTCGCGATCGCGCGATGCTCGAGCTCGCGTATGGGGCGGGCCTTCGCGTGTCCGAGTGGATCACGCTCGGCGTACGCGACGTGCTGCTCGAGGAAAAGTTGGTGCGCGTGTTCGGCAAAGGCAGCAAGGAGCGGTTGGTGCCGATCGGCCGATCGGCCATCGGCGCCGTGGCGACGTACACGCGCGAGCTGCGTCCCAAGCTCGAGAAGGGCGGCGGCAAGGGTGTGTTGTTCCTCAATGCGCGCGGCGAGCCGCTGACGCGCATGGGCGCGTGGAAGATCTTGCGGCGCTACGTCGAGCGCGCGGGCATTACGAAAGCGGTGTCACCGCACACGCTTCGACACTCGTTCGCGACGCATCTGCTCGAGGGCGGCGCCGACCTCCGCGCCGTGCAGGAAATGCTCGGCCACGCGGACATCTCGACGACGCAGATCTACACGCACGTCGATCGTGAATACTTGAGGAAGGTGCACAAACAGTATCATCCGCGCGGGTGATACTCCGCGCAGGCGCGGCATCAGGCGTCCAGCACCTTCTCGAAATACTTGACGAGATCCAGCACGAACGGCTCAGACGCACCCTCCGGCAGCCACTCCAGCCGTTCGACGAGAACCTCGGCGCGCGGCTCGAACGGTGTCGACCGCTCGAACGTGCGCGCGTCCAGGTCGACGACCCAGTATTCGGGAACGTCTTCCTCGCGGAACAGCGTACGCTTGGCGACGCGATCGGCTCGCGCGGTGCTCGGCGACAAGACTTCGACGGCAAGCAGCAAGCGCCGCACGTTGTCGAAATGCTCGGGCCGGCGGCCGTTGAAGAGCGGCAGGACCAATAGGTCGGGCTGAACCGCGCGTCGCGGAGAAAAAACGATGTCAGCCGGTGCGGCGAACGCGTGGCCCACTCGATTGCGCTCGAGATACTCCGCGAGCGCGCGGTACAGCGTCAACGCCGCTTCCTGATGCCTCAATGCCGGCGCCGGCGTCACGAACAGCTCGCCATCGATGATCTCGTAGCGATTGCCGTCGTCGGGCAGCTCGTCGCGCTCGGCAGCCGTCCATTGCCGCTTGAGATTGGGCATGTGCATACGATATGGTCCTCGGCGCCGAGTGGGCAAGGGTACATGCCGGCATGATGCGCGCTCGATGCGGCGCACCTGCAACCGTTCCGTTTCGCGGCGAATCACGAGCCCGCCCGTTATCTTCGACCGCATGATCCTCGTCATCGACAACTACGATTCCTTCACCTACAACCTCGTCCAATATCTGGGCGAGCTGGGCGCGGACGTCGTGGTGCGCCGCAACGACGCCATCTCGGTGGACGACGTCGGTGCGCTCGCGCCGTCGGCCATTGTCTTGTCGCCCGGCCCGTGCACGCCGAAAGAGGCGGGGATCACCGTCGACGTCATCCGGCGCTGGGGCAGCAGCATTCCGATCCTCGGCGTATGTCTCGGTCACCAGGCGATCGGCGAAGCGTATGGCGGCGAAGTGGTGCTGGCCGACCGCGTGATGCACGGCAAGACGTCGCAGATCGAGCACGACGGCACCGGCGTGTTCGCGGGGCTGCCGTCGCCGATGCAGGTGATGCGCTACCACTCGCTGGTGGTCGAGCGTGCAAGCATTCCCGACGTGCTCGAGATCGTGGCGGTCGCGAAGGATGATCCGACCGAAGTGCACGCGGTGAAGCATCGCGAGCATCCGGTGTACGGCGTGCAGTTTCACCCGGAGTCGGTGATGACGCCGGACGGGAAGGCGCTACTCAAGAATTTCCTGGAGCTCGCCAAGTGATTTGGCGCGCGGCCGCTCTCGCCTTGGGCCTTTGGGGCGGAGCGATCGGCGCACAAACGATTCGCGTCGCGGATGCCGGGCGCGGTCCGGGCCCTGAGCTGCTCGCGCGCGAACTGGCGAAGCCGCACATCGTCATGCCGCCGGCGAGCGATCGCGCGGTTCTCGCCCGCGACCACGTGTATGCGAGTTCTGTGATCATCTTCGGCCGCGACGCGGTCGTCGAGGGCCAAGTGCGCGGCGACGTCGTCGTCATCGGGGGCGATCTGTACATGCATCCCGGCGCCGCGGTCACGGGCCGCCTGATCGCGTTCGGCGGGGGCGTCTATCTCTCGGCGCTCGCCACGCAGAGCGGGGACGTGGCCTTTCGAGAATTCACATACGACATCGCACCCGAGCCTGGCGGATACGCGCTTTCCTATCGCGCGGCGTATGAGCCCGTGATCCCGGCGGTTGCGGCCGCGGGATTGTTCGGTCTGGCGCTGCCGTCCTACGACCGGTCCAATGGCCTGTCGCTGCCGGTGGGACTGGATTTTTCGCCTGGGGCGCATGCCGTCTTCCTGCGGCCGCGGCTCACGTACCGGTCGCAGCTCGGGCGCGTCGATCCATCTATCACGGTTGACGATTCTCTAAATCGCTACACGGCGGTTCGACTTTGGGCGGGCCAGGCCACCTTCAGCAACGAGGGGTGGATCTGGTCGGCCCCGGTGAACACGACCGAGTTCCTGCTGCTGGGCCACGATGCACGGAACTACTTCCGCGCGACACGCGCCGACCTGACGATCGGCCACCGCGTTGAGGCCGGAACGACCACGCTCGAGTTCTACGCCGGCGGCCGATACGAGTCGGCGCGCGCCGTCAGGCCGCTCGACGGCGCCGGGAGCGCTCCGTGGACATTTCATGGGCATCACGACACGGATGATGCGCTGCGTCCCAACCCCGAAATCGCGCCCGTGTCAGGCGGCTCGGCGCTCGCCGGGCTCGCGCTCGCGTGGACGCCGGGCGACATCGTCGCACGATTCCGCGCGGATGAAGAGATCGGACACTTTGGGGACGAGTGCAACGGCTGCGGTTTGGAGAGAACAGGGACGTTCGCACAAACGACCCTCGACGGCGCGATCGAGTTTCCGACGTTCGGCACACAGAGCCTGCGGTTCGAGGGCCACGGCGTTGTATCCACTCATCACACGCCGGAACAACGCTTCGCGTACGTCGGCGGCAAAGGCACGTTGTCGACACTCGAGATGCTGGAGCTGGGCGGCAATGAGCTCGTCTACGTGGACGCGCGCTACAACGTTCCGATCGATCGCGTCCAACTTCCGATGGTCGGCGCGCCCGTCGTCACGGTCCGCGAGGTGCTCGCCGGCGCGACGGTGGACGAGTGGCCGCGCCTGCATCAAGGCGTCGGCTTGCGCCTGAGCCTGAGCGCGTTATACGGTGAGTTCCTGGTCGACCCCGACACGCGCCTTGGACATTTCTCCGTCGGCTTGTCGATCCGCCGCTGATCGCGCGCGATCGAACTCGACTGTTTGCGCCGTCTCGCCGGCAGAACTACATTTCAGAACGTGATTTTTGCGGCCGTGAGCGCGTTCCCTGACTCCATTGCGCGGGGGCGCCACGAATGAGGACGCTCGCCGTCATCCCAGCACGACTGGGCTCCACGCGTCTCCCCCGAAAACCCCTTCGTCTTCTCGCTGGCCTGCCACTGGTCGTTCGCGTGTGGCAGCGCGTGACGAGCTTGTCGCTGTTCGACGAAGTCGTGGTGGCCACGGATAGCGTCGACGTCGAACGCGCCGCACGGGAGCACGGCGCGAGTGTCGTCATGACGGGCGATCACAATTCGGGAACGGAGCGCATCGCGGCGGTTGCACGCATGCCACGATACGCGCACTACGACGTCGTCGTAAACGTGCAGGGTGACGAACCCTATGTGTCGCATCGGGCGCTGGCCGGGGCGGCTGAGAAAGTGAGCGCCGAGGGCTTTCGAATCGGCACGGCCGCCGCGCTCGCCGCGCCGGCGATTCTCGGCGACCCCAACGTCGTGAAAGTCGTCACGACTCAGCGTGGCCAAGCCATGTATTTTTCGCGAGCGCCGATTCCGTTTCTGCGCGATCGGGCGGACGCGGAGTTGCAGCGCTCGCAGATCTACCAGCACATCGGCGTGTACGCCTACGACATGCCGACGCTGCTGGGCTGGGACTCACTTCCGCGCACGCCGCTCGAGAGCATCGAACGTCTCGAGCAGCTTCGGCCGCTGGCGGCGGGCGTCGAGATCGGTGTGGCGTTGATCGACGAACAGCCGGCGTTGGGCATCGACACGGAAGACGATCTCGAACGCGCCAACACGCAATGGACCGCGTTTAGCACAGGGTGAATTGATGCAGCGACCTCATACGACGAAATACATCTTCGTGACCGGCGGCGTGGTCTCCTCGCTCGGCAAGGGCATCGCCGCGGCCTCGCTCGGGCGCTTGCTCGTCGAGCGCGGTCTGCGCGTCTCCATGCTCAAGTTCGATCCCTACCTCAACGTCGATCCGGGGACGATGTCGCCGTTCCAGCACGGCGAAGTGTTCGTCACCGATGATGGCGCCGAGACGGATCTGGATCTCGGGCACTATGAACGGTTCATCGATCGCGCGCTCTCGCAGTCGAACAACATCACGACGGGGCGCATCTACCTGAACGTGATCACCAAGGAGCGACGCGGCGAATTCCTTGGCGCCACGGTGCAGGTGATTCCGCACATCACCGACGAGATCAAGGCGGCGATCAAGCGCGTCGCGCCCGAGACGGACGTCGTGATCGTCGAAGTGGGCGGCACGGTCGGCGACATCGAATCGCTGCCGTTCCTCGAAGCCATTCGTCAATTCCGCCACGACGTGGGCCGCGAGAACGCGATCTTCGTGCATCTCACGCTGATGCCGTACATCGCCGCGGCGGGCGAGCTCAAGTCCAAGCCGACGCAGCACTCCGTCCGCGAATTGATGCAGATCGGTATTCAACCCGACGTGCTCATTCTGCGCACCGAACGACCGATCTCCGACGAGATCAAGCGCAAGATCGCGCTCTTCTGCAACGTGGAATTCGGCGCCGTGGTCGAGAGCCCCGACGTGCGGACGATCTACGAGATTCCGCTTCGTTTCCACGAGCAGGGACTGGATCGTATCGTCTGCCAGAAGTTCGGGATCGACGTGCCGGCACCGGCGCTCACGAACTGGCGCGAGCTGGTGCAGCGCGTGCTCGTGCCGCACGAGCGGGTGCGCATCGCGATCGTCGGCAAGTACACGGACTACGCCGACAGCTACAAGAGCGTGCAGGAAGCGCTGATTCACGGCGGCATCGCCAACGACGTCGGCGTCGACATCCAGTGGATGTCGAGCGACAACTTCTCGAGCCCGGAACGCTCGGCCGAGATTCTTCGCGGCGTCGACGGCTTGCTCGTTCCCGGCGGCTTCGGCGTGCGCGGCGTGGAGGGCATGGTCGAGGCGGTGCGTCACGCGCGCGAGTCCGGGCTGCCGTTCTTCGGCATCTGTCTCGGCATGCAGACGGCGATCATCGAGTTCGCGCGCAACGTGTGCGGGCTCGACGACAGCCATTCGTCGGAATTCGCGCCCGAGTGTGATAATCCTGTCATATCACTTATGGAAAGTCAGCAGCACGTCACCGACATGGGCGGCACCATGCGCCTGGGCGCGTATCCGTGCCGGCTGGCGCGCGGCTCGCGCGCGGCCGAGATCTACGGGCAGCCCGAGGTGAGCGAGCGGCATCGGCATCGGTACGAGGTCTCGAACAAGTATCGCGATCTGTTCGTGCAGCACGGCATGCGACTGAGCGGACTGTCGCCCGACGGCCAGCTCGTCGAGATCGTGGAGCTGCCGGATCACCCGTGGTACCTGGGTTGCCAGTTCCATCCGGAGCTCCAGTCGCGTCCCACGCGGCCGCATCCGTTGTTCGCCGGGTTCATCGCCGCCGCCACCAAGGCCAAGCGCACTCGTCGCACGCACGGCTCGGCGTCGCTGGTCGAGGCAGCGGACTGACGTGGCTTCGCACGCTCCGCACTTCCGACGAGACGCCCTCTTCCTGATCGCGGGCCCGTGTGTGCTCGAGGATGACGCGCTGAATCTGCGCGTCGCCGAACATCTCGCCCGGCTGGCCGACGCCGTGCCGGGCGGTATCATTTTCAAGGCAAGCTTCGACAAGGCGAATCGCTCGACCGCGGGCGCGCATCGCGGTCCCGGACTCGATGAAGGTCTCGCGAAGCTCGCGCGCGTGCGCGAGAAGACCGGTTTGCCGCTGCTGACGGACGTGCATTTGCCGGAGCAATGCGCCGCGACCGCCGGCGTCGTGGACGTCCTACAGATTCCCGCGTTTCTGTGCCGGCAGACGGACTTGCTCGTTGCCGCCGGTGCGACGGGAAAAGCTGTGAACATCAAGAAAGGCCAGTGGATGCACCCCGAAGGCATGAAGGGCGCCGTGACCAAGACGAAGAAGGCCGGTGCGAGCGAGATCGCTCTCACGGAACGCGGCTCGTTCTTCGGCTACGGCGATCTCGTCGTCGACATGCGCGCCTTCAACCGCATGCGTGACGCCGGCGATGCCCCCGTCATCTTCGATGCAACCCATAGTGTGCAGCAGCCCGGTAAAGGGCAGGGCGGCTCGAGCGGCGGCGCGCGTGAGTTCATTCCACCGCTGACCTTGGCGGCGATTGGCGCCGGCGCGAATGGGTTGTTCATGGAGACGCATCCGGACCCGGATAACGCGCCGAGCGACGGCCCGAACATGATGCCGCTCGACCGGCTCGACGATCTCGTCAAACGCGCCGTCGATGTGTGGGACCTGGTGTCGCGATGATCGAGGCCGCATTGGCCAAATCGATCAAGCTCGTCGCCTTCGACGTCGACGGCGTGATGACCGACGGCGGTATCTACCTCGGCGACGTCGACGGACGCCGCCTCGAGTTCAAGCGCTACGAGATTCAGGACGGCTTGGGGATCGTGATGCTCAAGCTCGCAAACGTGAAAGTCGCGATCGTCACCGGTCGCGTCTCCGAGAGCGTGCGGCTTAGGGGAATCGAGCTCTCGGTCGACGATGTGGCGCAGGACCCCGACGGCCACAAGCTCGCCGGATTTCAGCGCATTCTGGACAAGCACGGCGTGACGCCGTCCGAGGTCGCGTTCGTCGGCGACGATTTTCCTGACGTTTCGCTGCTGCGAATCGTCGGCTTGCCGGTGGCGGTCGGAAACGCGGTTCCTGAAGTGCGCGCGATTTGCACCCATCAGCTCACGCGCCACGGCGGACGCGGCGCCGTGCGAGAGTTCGCTGAGGATTTTCTGAAGATCCGCGGTGAATGGGACATGGCCTGGAATGCGTACGTCGATGCTCGCTCGAAACCACGCGCCGCCGAGGACAGCGCGTGAGCGACGCCGCCATCGTCGACCGCGGACGCCGCGTGATTCAGCTGGAGCGCGAGGCCATCGGCGCGCTCGAGCAGCGCCTGGGCGACGAGTTCGCGCGCGCGGTCAAGCTCATCGCGCAATCGCGCGGGCGTGTCATTGTGTGTGGCGTCGGCAAGTCCGGGCTGATCGGACGGAAGATCGCCGCGACGCTCACCTCCACCGGTACGCCGGCGACGTTTCTCCATCCCGTGGATAGCGCGCATGGCGATCTGGGGATCGTCGGGGCGGACGACGTCGCGATCTTGATCTCGAAAAGCGGCGAATCGGACGAGGTCCTGGCCCTGTTGGCGCATTTGAAGGGGTTCGGTGTACGAAGCATCGCCATTACCGGAGCGCCGACGTCGGCGCTCGGGAACAACTGCGACGTGACCCTGGATGCCGGGGTGCGGGAAGAGGCCTGCCCGCACGACCTGGCACCGACGACCAGCACCACCGCTGCGCTCGTGATGGGTGACGCGCTCGCCGTGGCGCTGCTCCAGGAGAAGGGCTTTCAGCGCGAGGACTTCGCCCGCATTCATCCGGGCGGCGCACTCGGCAGAAAACTCGTCGTGCGAGTCGAGGAGATCATGCTGCGACAGAACCTGCCCGTGCTGCCTGAAGAGGCGACGATGCGCGACGCGATCGTGATGATCGCGAAGCGCCGCGGCATTGCCGTGGTCGTCGATGGTGAGCGGCACGTGGAAGGTGTGCTGACGGCGGGCGATCTCAGCCGCATGATCGAACGGGGCGGCGATCTCCTGCCGACACCAGTTCGAACCGTCATGACCAAGAATCCAAAGATCGCGCACGCGGGCGAGCTCGCCAGCGCCGTGGCGTACCGCATGGAGCAGCACGGCCTCATGGCCTTTCCCGTCGTAGATGACGCCGAGCGTTTGGTGGGTGTGGTGCACCTCCACGATCTGATGCGCGCGAGGGTCGTCTGATGCGCGCGTCAATCGGAACGAAGACCGTCGCGCGTGTTGCAACGACTCTCGTCGTCGCGCTCGCCGCATGTAGCCAGCGCAGTCAGCCGCCCGTCGCCGCTGGTCCCTCGGCGGCCGACAGCGCCGACCAGGTCTTCATCACCATGCACTCGGCGCTAACGACGCGCGGTATTCAGCGTGGTGAAGTCACGGCCGATACGGCGTACGTAATGAACGAACAAACGCGATTCGACCTGCGCAACGCGCACGCGAAGTTCACGACCGAAACCGGAGCGCCGCAGGGGACCATGGACGCCAAGCGCGGCGTCTACAACACGCGCACGCAGCTGCTCGAGGGCTGGGGCGACGTCGTCGTCAAGCTCGTCGATGGCCGCATGCTCAAGTCGCCGCACGTGATCTACAATCAGATGTCGCACCAGATCTCGAGCGACACCACCTACACCATCTATCGTGGCGCAGACTCGCAGCACGGCATCGGCTTCACGTCGAACGAGACGTTCTCGCGCTTTCAGTGCATGAAGGCGTGCGGCGGCTCGACGTCTATTCTGCTGCCCGAGAAATGAGTCGCGTCCTCGCATTCGCCACGGCGGTCGTCGGCGTCAGCCTGGCGCTCTTCGCGGCGCCGGCCGGTGCCCAGACACCAAAGACGCGATGCACCTTCGAGTCGGTCGGTCCGGCGCGTACGGACTCGCTGATCGGTATTGGCCAGGTGAGCTTCGCGAGCGGCGGTGTCACCGTGTTGTGTCCGAGCCGCGGCATCAAGCTCACCGGCGACAGCGCCGAGCAGTTTCCGGATCATTATCAGATGATCGGCCACGCCGTGTACGACGAGCCGCGGTTCCACGTGACGGCGGATTATCTCAACTATTTTCCGAACGACGAGAAAGTCGTCGGCGCAGGACGTGTGCACGCCAGGCTGCCGAGCGGTTCGACGCTCGACGGTCCGCAGGCCGAGTATCGTCGCGCGGTGCCGAAGATTCGTCCGCGTGCGCAGATGAGCGCCATCGCGCGGCCCACCATCACGATCATCCAGAAAGATTCGGCGGGCCGTCCACCCGACTCGACGAAGGTCACCGCGAACAACGTCTTCGTCGACGGCGACAGCGCAAGTTTGATTTACGGCGGCGGTCAGGTCGTCATCAATCGCACCGACATCAATGCCACGGCGGACTCGGCGTTCATCAACGAACCGAAGGAAACCATGCGATTGATGCGCAATCCCATGGTGAAGGGAAAGAAGGACCGTCCGTTCACGCTGAGCGGCGATCTGATCGACCTGTTCTCGCGCGATCGTCATCTCTATCGCGTGCTCTCGCAGGCCAACGCGAAAGCGATCAGCGATTCGATGACGCTGGCCTCGGACACGATCGACTTGCGCGTTCGAAACGACTTGCTCGACCATGCATATGCGTGGGGCGGGAAGAACCGCGCCCAGGTCGTCTCACCGAGTCAGAATTTGCTCGCGGACTCGCTCGACGTGACCATGCCGGGGCAGCGCATCCAACTCGTGCGCGCGCTGCGGCGAGCCTACGCCACGAGCAAGGCGGACACGACGAAATTCCATGTCGAGAAGGGCGACAGCACCGACTGGCTCGTCGGCGATACGATCGTCGCGCACTTCGACTCGACGCGAACGCCCAAGGACACCTCGCGCAATCCGGCGATCAAGCAGCTCGTGGCCTCCGGGAATGCCAGCTCGTATTACCATCTGGCGGCATCCGACAGTTCGCTGAAGCTGCCGGCGATCAATCACGTCAACGCCCGCATCATCACCGTAAACTTCGACACGCTGCACAAGCTTGCGAGAGTGACGACGGTCGATTCCGTTTCGGGGATCTATATCGAGCCGGTCCCCGACTCGACGCAGAAAAAAGGGCGCGGCAACACCGCGCCGGCCAACAAGACTCCCACTCCCGCGAAACCGAGCGTGCCGTCCGTGGTGCCTGTTCCAACCAAGCCACCCCTCCATCCGTGACCGGGCCGTCAGATACCTCGAGAGATACCTCGAGAGTTCGCACGCTCGTCGATCAGATCGCGCGCGGCGATCGCTCCACGGCGCTCGCGCTGCACGCGTTGATCAGCTCTGCCGACCCGAGCGGTGTCGCGGATTTCGATCGGGCGGTGATCGTCTACCGAGACGATTATCTGGCCGCGCTGCGGGCCACTGGACGCGACGCCGAGCGTGAGGCGGGGCGACTGAGCCTCGACGAGGTCCGGCAGCATCTGGCGCGATCGGTACTGCCGCGTCTGGCAGCCGAGGGCGTGATCGTATTGCCGGGGACCCCGATCGACACGGGCGCGCGCATTCGGATGGCCGACCGGATCTGGAGCGAGATCAGCGCGTCGCGTGAAGCGATTTCGCTGGCGCTGCAGCACACCGGCGAGCATCCGGGGGCCATCCCGCCCGGCGATGGAACGGCGCCGGCCTCGGCCGCGACCCGCGAACCGGCGATCGGCGCGAGCGTCCTCGAAGCGAAAGGCCTGGTCAAGACTTACAGGCGGCGCCGGGTCGTCAACGACGTGGCCCTTCGATTGCAACAGGGAGAGATAGTCGGACTGCTGGGCCCGAATGGCGCGGGCAAGACGACGACGTTTTACATGATCGTCGGGCTCATCGAACCGCAGGCCGGGCGGATCGTGATGGACGGCATCGACATTACCTCGATGCCGATGTACAAGCGGGCGCGTCAGGGGATCGGGTACCTTTCACAGGAACCCTCGATCTTTCGCAAACTGTCGGTCGAAGACAACATCCTGGCGATCCTCGAAACGCTGGATGTGTCGGCGAGCGAACGGCGGGCCCGGTTGGAAACGCTGCTGGACGAGTTGAGCATCAAGCACCTTCGTAACAGCAAGGCCCTCATGCTGTCGGGCGGCGAACGCCGTCGTCTCGAGATCACGCGGGCGCTGGTCACCCAACCGAAGTTCATGATGTTGGACGAGCCCTTCGCGGGCGTCGATCCGATCGCGGTCCACGACATTCAACAGATCGTCGGCAACCTGCGCCACCGCGGCATCGGCGTGTTGATCTCCGATCACAACGTCGAGCAGACCTTGGACATCGTCGATCGCGCGTACATCATGTTCGACGGACAGGTGAAGGTGTCCGGGACAGTTCGGGAACTGGTATTCGACGATACGGTGGCGGACATTTACCTCGGCCCCACGCTGACGGCGCGCCTGCGCGCCCGGTTCGCGGAAGACGGGGATGAATCGCCGCGACAACACGACGGCTTCGCCGAAGGACAACGGGAACTCAACGCCTCATGAAAGCTGGTCTCTCCCAGAACACGCAGCTGAAGCAGGAGCTCAAGATCAATCCTCGCCTCTACCAGGCGATGGACCTCCTGTACATGCCGCTTCTGGATCTCCAGCAGCACCTCAAGCAGGAACTGCTGAACAATCCGTTCCTCGACATGGTCGAGCCGGAGGAAGACGAAGAGGAAAACGAGGGCGAGGACGAGACCGTCGAGGCGGAAGCGCAGAGCGAGCCCGCGGAAGAAAAGCAGAATGACGAGATCAATTGGGAAGACATTCTGCTCGACGGATTCGACGCCGGCGGCCGCCGCGAAGAGCACGAAGAGCGCGAGTATTACGAGCCCGTCACCGTCGACAGCCGCAATCTCTCCGACCATCTGATCGATCAGATCACGCTGCTCGATCTGTCGCCGCGGCAAGCCTTCCTCGCCGATGAGTTCATCGGCAACATCAACGAAGACGGCTATCTCGCCTGCCCGGTCGAGCAGGTGATGACGAGCGTCAACGAAGAAGTCGTGCGCGCCGCCGAAGCCGCCGAGCGCGAGATCGACGACTTGCCGCTCTACACGATGCCCGAAGTCGACGAGATGCTGCGGATCATTCAGAATCTCGATCCGCCGGGTGTCGGCGCGCGCGACCTGCGCGAATGCCTCATGCTCCAGCTGCGCGAAGCGGGCCTCGAGCAATCCGTGCCGTTCCGTTTGGTCCGGGATTGCTTCGACGAATTGATCAACCACCGTTGGAGTGAGATCTCCAAGCGGTTCGGGATCTCGCCCAGCGACGTGCAGCGCGCGGCGGACGAGATCAAGAAGCTCGACCCCAAGCCGGGCCTGGTCTACTCGGACGCCAGCGACAACTACATCATCCCCGATCTCATCGTCGAGAAGATCGACGGCAAGTATCACGTCTTCCTGAACGACGCCAACCTGCCGCGGCTCAAGCTCTCCCGCGCCTATCAGGAGATCGCGCGCGACAAGAAGAAGTTCGAGGGTGAATCCAAGGAGTTCATCTCCTCCAAGCTCAACTCGGCCAACTGGATGATCCAGGCGATCGAGCAGCGGCGTCAGACGATGCTCAAGGTCATGAATTACATCGTCGATCGGCAGCGCGACTTCTTCGAGAAGGGCGTGCAGCATCTGAAGCCGCTCACGCTGCGCGAAGTCGCCGAAGTGATCAACATGCACGAGTCTACGGTCAGCCGCGTGACGAACGAGAAATTCGTGCAGACGCCGCGCGGTGTGCTGCCGCTCAAGTTTTTCTTCTCGTCCGGTCTTTCGACCACGCAGGGCGAAGACGTGTCGGCGCGCGGCATCAAGGCGCAGATCGAGAAGCTGGTGGCGGAAGAAGATCCAAAGCATCCGCTCACGGACCAGGCGATCGTGAACATCCTCAAGGAGTCGGGCGTGCAGATCGCTCGCCGCACGGTGGCCAAGTACCGCGATCAGTTGGGAGTGCTGTCGGCACGCATGCGCAAGCGAGTATGAGCGCGCTGGGCGACGGGCGCTGGGCGATGGGCACGACGCTCCTCGCATGAGTCCTCTTCCACAACACGATCATCCGTACGTGAGCGAGTTCACGCCCAGCGCCCAGCGCCCAACGCCCAACGCCCAACGCGGCAACGCCCAACGCCCAGCGCCCAACGCAGCCGCGGACGTCTCGGTGCTCGTCCCCGCGAACAACGAGGCCGAGAACCTGCCGCTGTTCATGGAGCAGGCGGCGGCGGCGTTCGCATCCTCCTCGTGTTCGTACGAGGTCATCGTCGTCGACGACGGCAGCAACGACCGCACGTGGGCCGTGCTGCAGGATCTCACGAGCAAATACTCATTTTTGCGGCTGGCGCGGCATCGCGCCAAGCGCGGCATCGCGGACGCGCTCCGCACGGGCTACTTGAGTGCGACCGGCGGCGTGCTGGTGTTCTATCCGGCCGACCTGCAGTTCAAGCCCGAAGACATCCCGCGCCTCTGCGCGCCGATTCTCGCCGGCGAAGCCGACATGGTCACCGGCTTCAAGGAAGGGAAGTACGAGAAGGCATTCGTCTCGCGGGTCTACAATGGCTTGAGCCGGCTCCTCTTTCACGTGCCGGTGAAGGATTTGAATTCCGTGAAGGCGTACCGGCGCGAGATCATGGACATCCTTCCGGTGCGGCCCGACTGGCACCGCTACATGATCGTGATCGCCGCCGCGCAGGGATTCACGGTAACCGAAATTCCCGTCCCGCTGTATCCGCGCCATGCCGGCCGGTCCAAGTTCGGACTGTCGCGCATTCCCGTGGGCGTGCTCGACATGCTCTCGGTGTGGTTCGAGCTGCGCTTCGGCCAGAAGCCGCTGCTGTTGTTCGGCATGCTCGGCGTCGGCATCGTCGCGCTGAGCATCGTGGCCAGTCTTGGCCTGCTGTTCACGCGTGAAGGCGTCCGCTCCCTGTGGACGCTCATTCAAACCGCGCTGGTCCTGGGCAGCATTCTGTTCGCCACGGGCATCTTGGGCGAGATGATCGCCGGCCAGCGCGCCCAACTTCGCGAGATCCGGCGACAGCTCGACGAGCTCGCCGCCGAGCGTGTTAAAGATCGATAATAATGAAAGTATTATTTCTCACGCATAGCTTTCCCCGGCGCGCCGGGGATGCCCCCGGGTCGTTCGTTCTCCGCCTGGCCACCGCGCTTCGCGGCGAGGGCATCGAAACGAGCGTCGTCGCCCCTGCCGCCGCCGGCCTGGCGCACGAAGAGTCCTTCGACCGCGTCCACGTCGAACGGTTCCGCTACGCGCCGCGCCGCTACGAGACGCTCGCCTACACGGGCACCATGGCCTCCCAGGTCCAGCAGTCCTGGAGCGCCAAGGTCACCATGCTCGGCTTCCTGGGCGCCGAGTTCCGATCGGCGGTCAAGGCACGCCGAGCGTTCGAGCCCGACATCGTGCACGCGCACTGGTGGTTCCCGAACGGACTGGTCGGCACCTGGCTCGGCCGCATGGCGAACAAGCCGCTCGTCACGACGCTGCACGGCAGCGATGTGCGGCTCGCGCGTTCGGTCGCGTTCTCGCGCCCCGCGTTTCGTCACGTCATGCATCACTCCGCCGCGGTGACCGCGGTGTCGCGCTGGCTGGCGAACGAAGCGCAGGAAGTCGTTTCAGCGCCCGCGCCGATCGTGGCGCCGATGCCCGTCGCGACGGACCTCTTCTCGCCCGGCGGCTCTCGCGAAACGAACACGCTCCTGTTCGTAGGCCGGCTGAACAAGCAGAAGGGAATCGAGGTGCTGCTCCACGCGATGAGCCGCCTGCCGAACACCGACGTGCGTCTCGACGTCATCGGCGACGGCGAAGATCGCGCGACGCTCGTCGATCTCGCGACCGCCCTTGGAATCGGCGATCGCGTGACGTGGCATGGGGCGCTGCCGCAAGCGAAGCTCGCGGATTTCTATCGGACGGCCACGGCGCTCGTCGTTCCGTCGGTCGGAGAAGGCCTCGGCCTCGTCGCGGTCGAAGCGCAGTTGTGTGAGACGCCCGTCGTCGCGTTCGATTCCGGCGGACTGCCGGACGTCGTGCAGCACGATCGCACCGGCGTGCTGGTGAAGGACGTCGATGCCGGTGCGCTGGCCGCGGCGTTAGCTTCGTTGCTGGAGCGGGACGATCGGGGCGCCGCGTTGGGCGCGGCGGCTCGCCTGCATGCCCTCGCCACCTTCGCCCCCGAGTCGGTTGCCCGACGCTACGCCGACGTCTATCGCACCGCCATCGCCAGCGCGACGAAATAAGCGCTGGCGCGCCGCACAGATCGCGCTCGGCGCGATCGTGTTGGTGTACATCGGACGTGCGCTGACGAAGAACTGGCGGAGCTTTCGCGCCGAGTCGTTCGACGTTCATCTGACGTGGTCGTATCTGGTCGCGTCGGCGGCGGTCGTCCTGCTGACGTACGCGCTCCTGGTGGACGTGTGGCGGCGTATCGTGCGCGCGTGGGGTGCGGAGCTCGGCTTCGTCAACGCGGTACGCATCTGGGCCGTGACGAATCTCGGACGGTATCTCCCCGCAGGAAACCTGATTCAGATCGCGGCCATGGGGGACATGGCTCGGCGTGTCGCCGTGCCGCCGGCCGCGGCGATTGGATCGTCGTTGCTCAGCAACCTCGTCGCCATCCCGCTCGGATTCGCTGTCGGGATTGCCGCCGGGTTTCGCGCGATGAACGACGTGTCCAACGGGCATCGAACGCTCGGCATCGCTGTCACGTTTATCGTGTTGGCGGGCGTGCTCGCGCTGCCGGTGATCCTTCCGCAACTCACCGCGATCGCCGAACGAATCACCGGCCGCTCGCTACAGCTCGGCACATTGCCGATGCGCGCGGTGTATGTGGCCGTCATCGGAAACCTCGTTGCGTGGTTGCTATACGGATGGGCCTTTCAACTCCTCGTACACGGTGTCTTGGGACGGTCCGAGGGAACACTCTCCGACTACGTCGCGGCGTACGCGCTGTCCTATGTGATGGGTTATCTTGTCTTTCTCTTGCCGAGCGGAGCCGGCGTCCGCGAGGCCGCGCAAATCACGGTGCTCACCACGTTGAAGTTGGCGACGAGTAAAGAGGCCCTACTGATATCCGTTGTCTCGCGCCTGATGATGACGATTCTCGAAGTCCTTCCCGGTTTGCTTTTCATGGCCACCGGCACACGATTCCGACCTCCACGCGATGGCACTCTCACGAAACTCTGATGTGACCGCGGCGCCGGGCCCCGACGACCTTCCGGCGCCGCGTTTCGCGACCGCGTGGGCGGCGCTCGTCTACTTCGTGAGCACCATGCTGCTCGCGTATCCGGCGCTGGCGGGGAAGTTCCTCGTCAACCCGTGGAACGACCAATACATCGCCGGCTATGCGTTCCGCGATTTTGCCGCGCAGTGGCTGCGCTCGGGCCGCGGCTTCCCGCAGTGGAATCCCTATCTCGTCGGCGGCCTGCCGTACATCGCCGCCATGCACGGCGACATTTTCTATCCCACGTTCCTGCTCCGCATGATCCTGCCCACGGACAAGGCGATGACGTGGGAGTTCGCCATCCACCTGTTCCTCGCGGGACTGTTCACGTACCAGTTCCTGCGCGCGTGGCGGATGGGCTTCTACGCGGCGCTGGTCGGTGGCCTCGCGTACATGCTCGGGGGATCGCTCGCCGGTCTCGCCTCACCCGGACACGACGGCAAGCTGTTCGTGAGCGCGTTGACGCCGCTGGCGCTGCTGCTCCTCACCCGCGCCGTGCGCGACGGACGCCTGTGGGCGTGGGGCGCCTTCGCGTTCGTCGTCGGGCTCGCGTTCCTGTCGCCGCATCCGCAGCTGTTTCAGTATTTCCTCATACTCGCCGGCTGTTTTACGCTCTACGTCGCGCTCGGCGACCATCCCGGATTTGGCAAGCTCGCACGCGACGTCGCGATCAAACGAATCGGCCTCGCGCTGGCCGCGGTGATGGTTGGGATTCTCATTGGCGCCGTGCAGTTCTGGCCGGGACTGATCGAGTACAAGCCCTGGTCGCCGCGCGCCGCGGGCCATGATTGGGCGACGGCGACGAGTTTTTCATATCCGATCGAGGAAGTGCTCAACTGGTATTGGCCGCAGTTTACGGGAATTCTCCAGCAGTACTGGGGACGCAACGCGCCGTTTCACTATCACAGCGACTATTTCGGCGTCGTGGTGCTGATGCTCGCGGGTCTCGCCTTCGGATCCACCGGCCGCAAAGGGTTCCGCCGCTTCTGGTGGATCACGGGACTCGTGTCGCTCATCTGGGCATTCGGCGGCTATACGCCGTTCTATCACATTCCGATGGCGCTCGTCCCCATGACCAAGTATCTCCGGGCGCCGAGTACGATCATCTACATCACGGCGCTGAGTGTGGCGGTGTTGGCGGCGCTTGGCACCGAGCGGCTGCTCGCTGGTCGCGTGTCGCCGAGGTATGCGGCGATCTGGCTTGCCGCGGCGGGCGTCTTCGGCGTCTTGATGTCGGTGGGCGGCTATACGGCGCTCGCGAACGCCGTCGCGTCGACGATCGACGGTGGGTACATGCCGTCCGAGATGCATTCCCAGCTGCTCCAGGACAACACGCGCGACGCGATCCTTGGCGTGTGGCGGTCGTTCATTTTCGTCGCACTCGCGGCCACCGCGATCTGGGCGTTCATGACGGATCGTCTCAAACCGAAGGCGGCCATCGTGACGATTGTTTTCTTGGTCGCCGCGGATCTTTGGTCGATCGAACGGCTGTATTGGCTCTTCATGCCGCCCGCGTCCGTGACGTACGCGACTGATCCCGCCATCGAAGCGATCAAGGCGGATATCGCGAAGTCCGGTCCGGGACGAGTGCTCAATCCCGCGTTCGGTAGCGGCTTGGTCACGGAAGGAGGAAAGCCGGATCGCACGTTCTCTGGCGATCATTTGATGATCCACGGACTGCGCCTGGTCGCCGGGTACCAGGGGAACGAGCTCGGGATGTACGACGCGCTCATGGGACCGCCAGAGGAAAACCGCGAGCTCTCGCCGGCATTCTGGCGCCACGAAAACGTGCAGTACTGGTACAGCGCGGCGGACGATTCGACGATGATGAAGATCGCCGATCAACTGCACGTGTCGCTGATCAAGCTTGCCGGGCCTGTGCGCAACGTCGTCGGCTCCATGGTTTACTCATATAAGATCGCAAACACCAATCCGCTGGCGTGGACGGCGACCGCGATCGTCAAGGCACCGCAAAACCAGGCGCTCGCGACGGTGCTCGACCCGCGCTTCGACCCCGCGACGGTCGCGATCGTCGATACGACCGCGCGCGACATCGCCGGAATTCAGATTTCCTCGCTGCCCGCCGCGGCGACCGGCACCGTGAAAGTGACGTCGTACGAACCCGGGAGCATCGACCTTGCACTCGATCAGCCGGCCAGCGCGGGACAGGCGCTGGTGGTGGCAGAGAATTACTTTCCGGGTTGGCACGCGACGGCCGACGGGAAGCCCGCGCCGTTGGGCCTCACGGATTTCAACTTGATCGGCGTGGCGCTCCCACAGGGCGTCAGGACGGTCTCGCTGCGGTTTACGGACGCCGCGTATGAGAAGGGAAAGGTCGTCACACTGGTCGCGTTGGTGATCGCGGTCGGTGCCTGGATTGCCGGCGCGCTCCTGGAGCGACGCCGGTCGAGCGCATCGGCTTGACGACGTCGTCATGGCAGGCGCAGGCGCGGGGCAGGTCGCGTGCAGCACATTCGGTCAGGAGAGTGGTTGATGTTCCAGGTTTCGTTCAATCGTCGTCAAATTCGCAGCGCGGCAACGCTTGCCGCGCTGATTTCGCTCGCCGCGCTTGCCGCCTGCGGTGACTCTACCGGGCCGGCGCAGTCGTCTTCGACGACACCGCCGCCGCCGGACGTCACGCCCGCGTCCATCACGTCGAACGTCACGACGCCGCTCACGGGAGTTGCGGGCACGCAACTGAACACGCCGCTCCAGGTAACGGTATTGAACAAGGCGGGACTGCCGATCGACACGACCGTCGTCACGTTTGCGGTCGCCAGCGGAGGCGGCACCTTGAGCTCGACCAGCGTTCGCACCGACGTCAACGGCAAGGCCGTCACCGTCTGGACGCTGGGTCCCAAGACGGGAACGCAAACGGTTACGGCCACCGCGGGCACGCTCTCGCCGGTCACATTCACGGCCACCGCGTCGGCCGGCGCGGCGAAGAACATCACGAAGAACTCGACCGATCCACAGACCGCTGTGGCCGGCGCGAACGTCGCCGTTCCACCGTCGGTGAAGGTCACGGATCAGAACGGCAACCCCGTGGCCAGTGTGACCGTCACGTTCGCGGTCGCGACCGGTGGCGGCAGCGTCAGCGGCGGTTCGCCCACGACTGACGCGAACGGCGTCGCGACCGCGGGCAGCTGGAAGCTGGGACCGACGCCCGGAACGAACACGGTGACCGCGACGGTCACCGGCATCACGACGCCCGTGACGTTCACCGCGACGGGCACACTTGGCGCGGTCGCGTCGGTGAAGATCACGAATACGGCGCCGTCGCTCACCATCGGCCAGACGTTCACCCTCACCGCGACCGCTGCCGACGCGAACAACAACGCCATCACGAACCCGACGTTCACGTGGACGTCGTCCAACACCGCGGTGGCCACGGTCAGCTCGACCGGAGTCGTCACGGGCGTGAGCGGCGGGACCGCGGTCATCACCGTGACGTCGAACGGCGTGAGCGCGCAGCAGACGGTGACGGTGATCGGCGGCCCGTCGAGTCCGACCGGAGAAACCGCCGTCAGCATGTCGAGCTCCATCGGCGGCGTCGCGATCGCCAATAACACCGCCTACGTCGCGCGATCGTCGGTGGGCAAGGTAGGCATCGTCAATCTCACGACGGCGACGCTCGATTCGAACATCGACGTCACCGCGGGATCGAATGGCAGCGCGGTGGACGTCGCCGCGAGTGCAACCGGGAACGTCATCGGCATCGCGGTCGCCGGCCAGAACGATCTCCTGTTCGTCAACGGGGCGACGAACACGCCGACCGGCGATACGGTCTTCTTCTCGGCCACGCCGGTGAAGATGGCCATCACCTCGACCGGATCGAAGCTGTTCGTCGATCTGAACAGCTTCCAGCTCGAGGTCGTCGATCCGTCAACGCATACCGTGACCGCCGAGGTGCCGGTGGGCGGTACCGCCACGATCATGAAGGTGGCACCGGGCGACTCGCTGCTGTACATCGCGACGCGATTCAGCCTGTTCGAGATCTCCACGCAGACCAACGCCATCAAGCGTAATCTCACGAACAGCGGCGCGCCGACGGGTATTGTGGACTTCGCCGTGACACCAGACGGGAAGACGATGTTCATCGCCGACGGCTCGAACACGGTGACCGTCTTCCAACTCGCGCCGGGCGGAATGCCGAACGGGACGATCACCGGCTTCAGCTCCGGTCCGATCAACGCGCTCGCGGTAACGCCGGACGGCAAGCAGCTTTGGGTCGCGCAGAACCAGCCGATCGGCGCGACGACGCAGGGCACTTACATTCTCGATATCTCGAGCAACACGCTGCCGACGGTTCCGCCGCCGAACACCGCGTTCGGCGCCCAGCAACCGGTGCGGCTCCTCTTCACGCGGCTCGGCACTACGGCGGTCATCGTCGATGCGGCCCTCAACCAATTGGTGATCTCGAAGTAAATGTCCGAGTCCGCCATCGACGGACGAAATGAACATGCAGGCGAGGGCGCGCTCGTTCCGGAGCGCGCCCTCGTCATAGTTCCGACGTACAACGAACGCGAAAACATCGCGCGCCTCATCGAGACGGTGCTCTCCCAGGACACTCGGCTCGAGTTGCTGGTGGTGGACGACGGTTCGCCCGACGGCACCGCGGGGATCGTCGAGGCGATCATGGCGGGGAATGACCGCGTTCACATTCTCGAGCGGCCGCGGAAGATGGGCCTGGGGACCGCGTATATCGCGGGGTTTCGCTGGGCCCTGGCGCACGGGTACGACTTCGTGTTCGAGATGGACGCCGATTTCTCCCACGACCCCGCGCATTTGCCAGGTTTTCTGCGGGCCATCGAGGGGGCGGATCTGGTGCTCGGCTCGCGCTACCGGGAGGGCAAGGTCACGATCGTGAACTGGCCGATCAGCCGTTTGCTGCTCAGTTACTTCGCGAACGTGTATGCGCGCGGTGTGACCGGCTTGCCTATCTGGGACGGCACCGGCGGCTTCAAGTGCTTTCGCCGTTCCGTGCTGGAAGCGATTGATTTGAATAAGGTTGTCTCGAACGGCTACGCATTCCAGATCGAGATGAGCTTTCGGGCGTGGAAGAAAGGCTTCAAGATCGTGGAGATTCCGATCGTCTTCGTGGATCGGACCGAGGGTCAGAGCAAGATGTCCAAGTCGATCGTGTACGAGGCGATCGGCATGGTCTGGCGCTTGAGATGGTGGGCGATCACCAAGCAGCTCTGATCACCTCAACTACTGAGGGGAAAGCATGATCCCGTCCGGCCGGCCGTTCTACAAGATGAGCGGCTCGGGGAACGACTTCGTGATGATCGACGCGCGCGCCGAGTCGCGGGGGTCGCTCGCGGAGCCGTCGGTGATTCAGCGCGTGTGTGCCCGCGGCACGGGTGTGGGCGCCGACGGCATCGTCTTTCTCGAACCATCGTCGGTCGCCGATGTCCGGCTCACGTATCTCAATGCCGATGGTTCACCGGCCGACTTCTGCGGCAACGCCACGCTCTGTACGACGCGGTTGGCGACCGAGTTGGGGATGGCCGACCCGGCGGCACTGTCGATCGAGACCGACTCAGGCGTGGTGGCGGCGCGGATCCACGACGGCCTCCCTGAAATTGATTTGCCGAAGGTGGCTGACGTCGAGGCGGATCTGTCGGGCGAGATCCCACCGGAGGCCGGCGAGCGCCGGCTCGGGTATGCGATGGTGGGTGTTCCGCATCTGGTCATTCGCTGCAACGACGTGTCGACCGTGGACGTGGTTGGCCGGGGCAGGCCGTTGCGGTCGCATCCGGCGATGAAGGATCACGGCGCGAACGTCAACTTCGTATCCCATGAATCAGACGGTCGCTGGCGGTACCGGACATACGAGCGCGGGGTCGAGGCCGAGACGTTGGCGTGTGGAAGCGGAGCGGTGGCGACGGCGATTCTGTTGACGGTTTGGGGCGAGGCTGTCCGGGATCGCCCCGTGGAGATCGAGACACGATCCGGAAAGCTGTTGCGGGTGACGTTGACGGAATCTCTTGGCGGTTGGGTGCCGAGTTTGGCGGGCGAGGGGCGTGTGGTGTTTGAGGGAATGCTTGCGGAGGTGTAGGTCAAATCGTGGTAGCGTCGTGGTTTACGATGAGCTGGACTGATTTGGTGGGGCTGGTGGGGCTGTGGAGAACTGAGTTCTCCACATTCTTTCCCCGGTTGTAGTTTACATAATACATCTTATACGAACTAATCTCAATTGGCGACAGAAAGGCGCCAACTGATGCTGGCGCCTTGATGGTTCGCTACTGCGCTTGTCGACCGACCACTCGACAACGAGCTCCGCCGACCACCCCCGAACTACTTCTTCGCCGTCGACACCGTCAGCTCTCCCAGCCGCACCCGCGCCTCGGCAGACATCGACTGCGCCTTCGGATCATCGGCCAGCGCCGACCAGATCTGGCGTGCCTTCGTCGTGTCGCCGGCCGACTGATAGGTCCGCGCCGCCTTGGCCTTGTAGAACGCTTTCTCGGTCTCGAACCCGGTCGCATCTGCCGCGGACTCGTAGTGCTTGGCCGCATCCGCCAGCTTGCCTTCCTGCGCATACCCGTCGCCCTCGAGGCTCAGGATCGTCGCAGCCATCGCCGATGCCGCCCGCGAGCCCTCGACCTTCTGGAGCGTCGAGATGCCGTCCTGAGGCTTGCCCCCGTCGAAATTCAGCTGGGCCAGCAGCATCGCCGCCTCGACGCCCGAGGACGTCGAGCCATAGCGCGTGTAGACCGTTTGCAGGTCGCTCTGCGCCAGTTGGGGATTCCCCGCGCTCAACGACTGCTTGGCGTTCATGAGGGCTCTGGCCGCGTTGGCGGCGGTGACCTGTGCCTGGCGCTGGTAGAACCAGAAACCGGCCGCCGCGATGACGACCACGACCGCGCCCGCCGTCAGGTACTTCGAGTTGATCCGCGTCCAGTCCAGGAACGTCTGGGCATGGTCGGCCGCTGTTGCGCGTTCGGTATCGGTCCGGTTCGGTTCGGTGCGTACGCTGGTCATGTGGCTAGCTACGAGAATGGTGGTTCGGTTGAAAGGCCTGCCGCTGAATGTGCCCCTGCAATGCTCTGCAATGCTCTGGAATGCTCTGGAATGCTCTGGAATGCCCCTGGCGTGAGTCGAACACGCGACCAACGGTTTAGGAAACCGCTGCTCTATCCATCTGAGCTACAGGGGCGACAACGACTGCCGAATTGGTCCCCGGTAGTACGATCCATTCGCAGCCTGTTAAAATAGCGAAGCCGCGGCCAAGATGCGAGTTGGCCACGGCTTACGCCATTGAGCTTGCACGATCGCTGCCGTTCGCAGCCGCTCACCACCGGCCGCTGGTCCGTTCACTGACCCAGTGTCACGTGCGCCGGATCCATTTCCCCCGTGTAGTACGACAACACGGTCTGCTGCAGGATCAGGTTGTTCCGCGCATTGGTCACCGCCGTCGCCGCCTGCACTTCCGAGGTGCGCGCCTGCGTCACTTCGACCAGCGTTGCCGCGCCGGCCTCGTACCGCTTCTCCGTCATGTCCGCGGCCTGGCTCGCTGCCGTCTCCTGCGCCTGCGCCGCCGCAAGCTGCTCGCGCGCGGACGTCAGATCGAGGTACGCCTTCCTGACGTCGAGCGCCACCGCCTGGCGTTCGCTGTCCAGCGACAACTTCGCATTTTCCGCGGCGATCTGCGCCTTCTGCTCGGCGATCGCGGTCGCGCCTCGATCGAAGAGCGGCACGGAGATGCCGACGCCGATCGAGCCGCCGCTCCGCTGGTTCAACTGACTCGCCAGCGACAGATCCGCGGCGCTGCTGTACGCGCTGTTGTAGCCGCCCGTCACCGAGATGGTCGGCAAGTGTCCCGCCTTCGCGGCCTTCGCGTCCTGAGCCGCCGCGTCGACGCGCGACGCATTCGCTTTGAGATCGGAACGATGCGCGTAGGCGCGCGCCACCAGGCTGTCGAGATTGAACGTCTTCGTCGTATCAACGGCGCCGAGTTTTGGCGCGACAAAGTCGTAGGCTCCCGCGGGATCGAGCTGCAGCGCCTGAATGAGGTCGATCTTCGCCAACTCCACCGCGCGACGCGCCTGCGCCACGGCGAGCTTCGCGCTCGCGACCGCCGCCTGCTGTTGATACAAATCGGACAGCGGACGCGAACCGGCGTCCACGAATTTCTGAATGAGATCCTGCTGCGCCTGCTGCGTGGTCAGATTCTGATCCTGCACGGCGAGCTGCTGCTGCTGGTTCGCCAGCGCGACGAAATCCGTCGCGACCGTGAACACCGCCGTCTGCTTCGAGCGCGCGAGGTCGCTCGCGCTCGCCTGCTGATTCGCTTGCGCGGCGCGAATCGACGCCTGCGTCTTTCCGCCGTCGAACAGCGTGACGCTGCTCGAGAGGCCGGTGTTCATCGACTGCGTCGTCTGGGTGCTCAAGTCACCCGTCGCTTGATCGAACGTGTGGCCGAGATTGTTGGCGCCGCTGACGTTGAGGCTCAGGTTGGGCAGCAATTGCATCTTCTGCTGCCGCACCGTCGCGTCGTTCAGCTCCACGGTATTCTCGGCCTGCTGCACGGCGACGTTCTGCTTGAGCGCGATCGCCATGGCGTCGTCGAGCGTGATGGATTTCCCGGATGGCGCGTGCTGCGCCGCCAGCGGGGCGGCCAACCCCGCGGCGAGCGTCAGCAGACTGATATTACGAAATAGTGACATGTCACTGTCCTCATTTATGAATGCAAGGCGTTGTGCTGTTGTGCCGGAGATTGTTCCTCGCTTCGGCGCTTCGCACCTCCGCTCGGAATTCCGCCGAGATAGTTACTGCGGCGCTTCGCACCTCCGCTCGGAATTCCGCCGAGATAGTTACTGCGGCGCTCCGCTCCTCCGCTCGGAATTCTGCGCTTATGCATGCGTGGAATTCCGCGTTTCTACTCGTAGCGCAACGCCTGTATTGGATTGAGACCGGCCGCCTTTCGCGCCGGGTAGTAGCCGAAGAACACCCCCACCGCCCCCGAGAACCCAACCGCGACCGCCACTGCCGAGAGCGGCGTGGACGTCGCCCAACCCGTGAAGTGCGCCAGGAGCGCCGCACCGGCGAAACCCGTCGCCAATCCAATCACGCCGCCCAACACGCTCATCACGATGCTTTCCACCAGGAACTGCGTCAGCACGTCCGAGCCGCGCGCGCCGATCGCCATGCGAATGCCGATCTCCCGCGTCCGCTCCGTCACCGACACGAGCATGATGTTCATGATGCCGATCCCGCCCACGAGCAGCGAGATCGATGCGATCGCCGCGAGCAGCGCCGACATCACGCGCGTCGTGCCGCTCATCGCGTTCGCGATCTCGGTCTGATTGCGCACGGTGAAGTCGTCGTCCGCACCATTCAGATGATGCGCATCCCGCATGATGCCCGCGATCTCATCCTGGGCGGCGCTCATCTGGTCGGCGGTCACGCTCGAGGCGAGGATCTGGCCAATGCGCACGTTGCCGCTCAACCGCGTCTGGGCCGTCGTGTACGGCATGAGAATCACGTCGTCCTGGTCCTGCCCCACCGCGTTCTGTCCTTTCGCTTCCATCACGCCCACCACCGTGAACGGCACTTGGCCAATCCGAATCTGCGCGCCCACCGGATCGGCGCCGTCGCCGAACAGATTCTTCACCACCGTGGCGCCGAGCACCGCGACTTTGCGCGAGGACTGCACGTCGGCGTCGGTGAAGAAGTCGCCGGCCGACACATTCCAGCTGCGAATTGCGGTATAGTCGGTCGACACGCCGTTGATCGACGTGCGCCAGTTCGTACCGCCGGCGATCGCCTGCGCCTTCGTCGACACGACCGGCGACACACCCGACACGAGCGTCGCGTTCTGCTTGATCTTCACCGCGTCGTCCACGGTGAGCTTGTTGAATGAGCCGGCGCCCTGGTTCACGCCGCCCGGCGTGCCGGAGCCAGGCATCACGATGATCAGGTTCGTTCCGAGCCCGCCGATCTGCGACTTGATCTGTTCCTGCGCGCCGTTGCCGATCGCGACCATCACGATCACCGCGCCGACGCCGATCACGATGCCGAGCATCGTGAGGAGCGTCCGCATCTTGTTCTTGAGGATGCTGGCGGACGCGACGCGCAACAATGTTCCCTGTTTCATGCTGCCTCCTCGAGACCGGCGGCCAGGCCGGTGACTTGGTCGCCGAGCGGCGCGGCGTCGAGCGCCGCGAGATCGTCGGCCGCGCGCCGGCGGTTGGCCACCGCGTGATCGCGAATGATTCGCCCGTCGCGCACTTCCACGATCCGTTTGGCATACGCCGCCACGTCGGGCTCGTGCGTCACGAGAACGATTGTAATACCCTGCTCATTCAACTCTTGAAACAGCGCCATCACTTCGACGGTCATGCGGCTGTCGAGGTTGCCCGTCGGCTCGTCCGCCAGGAGCAGCGTCGGACGCGTGACGAGCGCCCGGGCAATCGCCACGCGCTGCTGCTGGCCGCCCGACAGCTCGCTCGGCTGGTGATCCAGCCGTTCGCCGAGCCCCACCCGGCGCAGCGAATCGGCAGCGAGTTGCTTGGTGTCCAGCTTCCGTCCGCTGCGGTCGTAGAGCAACGGCAGCTCGACGTTCTCGAGCGCCGTCGTGCGCGACAGCAGATTGAAACCCTGAAACACGAAGCCGAGCTTCTGATTGCGAAGGTCGGCGAGCGCGTTCTTGCTCAACCCCTCCACCTGCGTGCCGTCGAGCGCGTAGCTGCCTTCGGTCGGCAGGTCGAGACAGCCGAGGATGTTCATGAGCGTCGACTTGCCCGAGCCCGAGGTGCCCATGATCGCGACCATCTCGCCCCGCTCCACGGTGAGATCGACTCCGCGGAGCGCGAACACTTTGTTCGCGCCCATGGTGTAGATCTTCTTCACGCCCGAGATGTGAATGACTGGTGCGTTGCCCTTGTCGTTCGTCATGATCGTCATCTCCTTAGCCCCGGCGTCCGCCACCCATCGAAGGGCGGCTCGGCTGGAACGGATTGCTCGTCGCTGCTGGCGCCGCCGGCGCGGTCGTCGTCCCCGCTTCGCCGATGGCCGTAATCACCTGCTCGCCTTCGGCGAGACTCTTGCCCGTGACCTGCGTCCGCACACCGTCCGTCATTCCGACGCGAACCCGAACCGGATGCGCCGCGCCTTGTGCATCGACCGTCCAGATGGTCGCCGCGGTGGGACGCGTACCGGTTCTCGCGGCACCACCACCCGCACCCGATGGACGCGCGCCCCCATTCTGCTTCGCACGCTGCTGCCACTGCGCACGCTGCGCCGAGTCGGGCTTGGTCGCCGTCGAATCGGAAGCCGTGCCGGACTGCGCGAGCATCTCCGGCGTCGCCTTCACGCGCAGTGCCGCGCTCGGAACAGTGAGGACGCTGTCGGCCGTCCCCGTCACGAACTGCACGGTCGCAGTCATGCCGGGCAACAGCTTGCCGGTCGTGTTCGCGACGCTGATGACCGCGGTGTAATTCACCACGTTGTCGGTCGTGGTCGACTGCAAACGCACCTGCTTGACCGTTCCCTGAAATTGCTGATTCGGATATGACTGCACCGTGAAGCTCACCGCTTGACCTTCCTTGATCTGGCCGATGTCGCTTTCGTCGACCGACGCGAGGATCTGCATCTCGGACAGGTCGTTGGCGATCAGAAAGAGCTGCGGCGCCGAGAGACTCGCGGCCACCGTCTGGCCAACGTCCACGTCGCGCTCGACGATGACGCCGTCGATCGGAGCATAGATGTCCGTGTACGACAGATTCTGTTTCGCGCGATCCAGCGCGATCTGCGCCGACTTGACCGCCGCCTGCTGCACCGAAAACGTCGACTGCGTGGTGCTGAACTCCTGCGCGGTGATCACCTTCGCGTCGAAGAGCTGCTTCTCGCGCGTAAAGTCGTCCTGCGCCTGCGTCAGCTGCGCCTGCGCCTTCTCGAGCTGCGCCTGCGCGTCCTGCACGGCCTGCTGCTGCAGCGTCGGATCGATGCGCGCGAGAAGCTGGCCCTTCTTTACCTTGTCATTGAAGTCGACGTATACCTGGGACACCTGCCCCGATACCTGCGTACCGACGTGAACCGTCTGTACCGCGTTCAGGGTACCCGTCGCGGACACGGTTGACTTGAGCGTGGCACGCGTGATGGGGGCGGTACGATACGCCGCGGGCGTTTTGCCTTCAGCGCGACTGTAGAACCAGGCAGTTCCACCGAGCATCGCGACGGCTACGGTTGCGGCTGTAAACTTGATCTTGTTCATGTGGGCCTCGTCGTTGTCCGTGTTGTCGTATGTGAGACGCCGGCCGAGGAGCGTTGCTCCATGCTTTGTCACCAACGGCACTTCCGTGTCACGAAATGCTTGAACAGCGCGACGAGCAGCTGAGCCGTGGAATCTTCCGGCTGAGGCCGGGTGAGATTCTCGGGATTGTGTTGTTTTGGGCGTTCCTCGCCGCACTCACGGCGACGGGCCGGCTGCTCGATCCGCGCATACCGGAACTGCGTCCGGACATCAGCGCCGCACTGATCTCGCTGGCGTTCATCGAGTACTCGGTGTGGGCCGCGGTGACGTTTCCGCTGGTCGGGCTCGTCAATCGGATGAGTGTGAGCCAGATGCCGCGCCCGCTACGCGGCGTGCTGTTGATCCTGCTCGGACTCGCCGTGGCTGTGGCCGTCAGCCTGTTACTGTTCATCGCTCGAGGTCGCTTATTGCCGCGGCCGCCGGGCGTCGCCGTTGGACCAGGCGGGCGGTTCAGCTGGTACGCCGTCATCTTCCGCGGGGAATTCGTCGGCGACCTCATCGTGTATTGCGCTGTGCTCGGCGCCGCATTCGCCCGGAACTACTTCCTGCAGTCGCAGACGCGGCTCGCCGAGACGCGACGATTGCAGGCCGAGACGGCGCAGCTGCACGCGCGATTGGCGGAGAGCCAGTTGTCGGCGCTGCGTGCACAGCTCAATCCACATTTTCTTTTCAATACACTCAACGCCATCTCGAGTCTCGTCGAGCACGACCCGCGTGGCGTGCGGCGCATGATCGCTCGGTTGAGCGAGCTGCTGCGTCATACGCTCGACGCATCGACGGATCAGGAGATTCCGCTCGCCCGCGAGCTCGATCTGCTCGAGCGATACCTCGACATCATGCGCATTCGGTTCGCCGATCGGCTGGACGTCACGATCGATGCGCCGAACGAAGTGAGAGCCACGCTGGTGCCCAATCTCATTTTGCAGCCGCTCGTCGAGAACGCCATCCAGCATGGCGTCGCGCAAGTGGACGGCACCGGACGCATTGCGGTGCGCGCGGAGCGACGTGGCGACGATGTCGTGCTGACGGTCCGCGACAATGGGCCGGGGCCTGCGGGCGCGACGCGCGACGGAGGCGTTGGCCTGCGCAATACCGTAGCCCGGCTCGAGCAACTTTACGGCGCGCGGCAACGATTTTCGTTGCAACCGGCGAAAGAAGGCGGCGCGATTGCCGAGGTCACCCTGCCCTTCCACGTCGCGAGTGCGCCATGAGCGGGGCGCAAATTCGCGTGTTGGTCGTGGACGACGAACCGCTGGGCCGGCGCCGCATTCTCGATCTCTTGTCGCACGAAGACGGCGTTGAAGTCGTCGGTGAGGCGGCGACTGGCTCCGAAGCGGTCGAAGCGATTCGACGGCTGCATCCGCACCTCGTTTTCCTGGACGTGCAAATGCCGGGCATGACCGGTCTGGACGTCGTGCGCACGATCGGCGTGGACGCGATGCCGGCGACGATCTTCGTCACCGCGTACGATCAGCACGCGTTGCAGGCGTTCAACCTCGCCGCCCTCGATTATCTCGTGAAGCCGTTCGATGATGAGCGCTTCGAGCAGGCCTTCGCGCGCGCGCGTCGGCTGGTGAGTCTCGAAGAGACGCAGCGCTTGCACGAACGGCTGATGGCGGTGCTGCAGCCGGGGCAGTCGCTCGCGCCGGACAGTCACACGACGCCGTCCCCGTTTGCCGATCGCATCGCCGTCGAGTCGCGCGGAAAGGTGACGTTCGTGCCGGTCGTCGAGATCGACTATGTCGCGGCGAGTGGGGCGTACGCGGAGCTCGTCGCCGGAAATCGCCGCCATCTCATTCGGGAGTCGATGCAGTCGCTCGAGGATCGTCTCGATCCTGCGCACTTCATGCGCATTCATCGGTCGGCGATCGTGCAGCGCGACCGCGTCGCCACACTGCTCAAGGCCGCCGGCGGCGATTATGAGGTGCAGCTCAAGGACGGAACGCGGCTTCGGGTCGCGCGCTCGCGCCGCGAAGATGTGGAGCGGTGGCTCGGCGCAGTGTGATCATCTGATTATGGCGGGCGATTCTTGATGAATCGACGCGGGACTTGCACATGCCGTCGGAGCGCAGCACACTTCCGCGCCCTCCTCGTCTGTCGATAGCCCCTCGTTCCGTTCCTTGAATGCCAACTCTCGTATATCTCGTCCACGGAATCGGGTGCGGAACGGCCAGCGGCCAACCGAATCCCACGCAGCCGGCGTGGTCCGCGGGGCCGCTGGCCGCCATGCAGTGGATCGCCAACACGTTTCAGCTCACGCCGCCGGTCGTCGTGAACGATCCGACGAAGCCGCCGGCAGCGGCGCAATCGCCGGACTCGACGTGGCTCATTCCGATCTCCTACTACCAGGTGTTCGACGAGTTTCGCGCGTCGAGTGCCGATCGCGCCGCGCTGACGAAGAAACTCGCCGGCAGCGTCATGGCCGACGCGGACATCACGCGCCTCGCATCGGTCGATTTCCTGTGGGCGAACTGCCTCGACGTCCTGATGTGGTGGATCGATACCGCGCAGACGCGAAACTGGGTCACCACGAAGATTCTCGCGGCGATCACGGGTGCGGACCAGGCGGCGCGAAAGATCGCCGGCGGCGCTCCCGTGCGACACATTCTCGTCTCGCACTCGCTCGGCACGGCGGCAACGACGTGGGCGCTTCGCTATCTCGACGATCAAAGCGGCTGGATTCAGCGCGGCGGATTCGATGCGTGGTTCACGCTGGCCAACGTCGCGCCGTTCGTGCTCGAGCTGCCGCAGGTGTACGACGTGCCGCTCATTCCCGGCATGAACGGTTCGCTTGTGTCGGGCTACATGTACAACGCGCGACAGGAGTTCGATCCAATTCCGTGGCTGCTCTTCGGCCGGGCGTTCGATCCGTCGAAGACCAGCGTCGCGTCGGCGCAGTGGAAAGACGCGATCTCGAACGGCATGTATTCCCTCGTGCAGACCAAGGGCATCGCGGCGCCAAAGTCGTTCAGTCCCGCGATCTCGGATGTTCACGGCTTCGCGAATTATCTCATGGCGCCGGAAGTCGCGCTGCCATTGGCGACGTTCATTCGCGGGGAGGCGTTCACCGACGCCGAGAAAACGAAATTCAATTGGCCGGCGGTTTGGGATTCCCTGCCCGCGCTTCGGTGCACGAATGATCCGGCGGCGTACGACAAGCTCGGCGCCGAGGTCAAAGCGTTCGTCGGTGGGCAGTCGTCGACGGCGCTCGCGAATGCCGTCGACTCCAAATGGATCGGACGTCTGCTCGATGCGCTGCAGATCGTCGCCCGCGCGACAGGACGATGCTGAAGCTCCGGTCGCTCCACGCCATCGCGGGCATGATCGCGTTCGGACTGTTCACGCCGCCTGTCCGAGCACAGCTCGTCCGTCAGTGCACGAGCGGCAGCCCCGTCGCCCCCTCCGGCGCACCGCAGAGCGTCGTCGACGCGCTGCAACGTGTGACGTGGCGATCGTCGCTCGCGGACTACACCGCCATCATCGCGAAGGATGGTGCGTTGGCCGCGTTCGATTCACTCGACGCGCGTTCGCGCGCGCTGCTGCTCCTGTCGGGCGATGGCGGCGGACGCTATGCGGCGGACACCGCAAATCTCCATGCACGAATGGCCGCGTTGCGCACGGTGCTGATCCAGGCGCTCGCGGTTCGGGACACCAGCCGCGTTTCCTATTTCGGCGATTTGCGCCCGATCACGACGTTGAATCCGAATGAAGTGCTGTTCGTGTTGCAGGGCGCTGCTCGGACGCGCTTGACCTTCGATCCCGCGGCGCCGATGCCGGCGATCGCGCTGTGCGCGTCGTCGATGAGCGCGTGGATGTTGCTCGACTTCGTCACCGCGCCGCTCCTCAGCGCATCGGCCGCGGATTTCGCGACTGCGCTGCATCGCTGGGATTTGTTCGTGCAGCGCGGCTACTCGATGACGTTGTGGGAGCGGCTCGGCGCGTCGTGCCGTCTTGGATTCGCCGGATGGATCGTTTCGCCAACAACGATGGCGTCCGGTCGTTGCGGCGAGAAGCTGCAACGCCTCGGGCCGCCCACGGCGCAAACGATTTTCATGCATCCAAGTGCCGGCATCATGCCCGTGCGTGATTCGAGCGGCTCGTTTCGTTCGATCACACTTGTCGAGGTATACGGTTTCGTGTTTCATCGCTATACCGCGACGTCGATACAGAGCTTCGGGCTTGGCGGCGTGATCGCGTACGCGGACCAGGGACCTGTGCGCTACGGTGTCGTGCTGCACACGCCGCCGGGAGCGATCACGCTTGTCGACGCGCGCGGGCCGAATGCGAAAGCGCATCGCGTGATCGTCAGCGCCGACGTGCTTGGATGGATGACGTCGATGCGCGACAAAGCACGCAGCGTCGAGGCGGTCGCGCTAGGGATTGTCGCGTCGCAGAAGCTCCCGTGAGATGCGGGGCACGTCGTGAACTTCGTGAGTCGTCGAGGGGTTCGTGTCGCATCACCTACGAGCAGTCACCACCCATCCTTGCACGAGGTTCGTCATGCGTAGTCCGATCAGGTATGCGATTGGAGTCGGAGCAGTGGCGTTGTTTGGTGTGGCTTGTAGTGACGCAGGTCCGACGGCGCCGAGCGGTCCGGTGATTGCCAGCGCGTCGTTCGGGAAGAACCCTGGGGCCGGCCCGGGAGGCAATGGCGGTGGTGGAGGCGGCGGCGGAGGAGGCGCGGCAAACTGCGGCCAGCCGTTGGTGACGTTGGCGCACGGCGCGCAATTCAGCCGCGGGTGCTCACAGCTGTTTGGCTGCGGCTACTTCCCCGTCAACGCGGCCGCGCGCGCGCTGGCGCCGAAGGGACTCGACGCGAACTGCAACATCATCGTGTGATCGCCTCGGCTCGATACGGTGCAGACAAAGTGGACCGTATCGAGCCAGGCATCAGTACTCGATCAAGCGCGCGGCCCGCGTTCCCTCGAGCCGCTCGAGGCCGGGCAGGAACCTGAGCGCCATCAAGAACGAGAATCCGATCACCGACGCGCCGAGCGATTCGACGAGCCGTTTTGTGGCGGAGGCCGTGCCGCCCGTCGCGAGCACGTCATCGACGACAAGCACCCGCGAGTCGCGCGCGCACGCGTCGGCGTGAATCTCGAGCGCGTCGGTGCCGTACTCCAACTGGTACTCCTCCCGCCGCGTCGTGTGCGGCAGCTTGCCGGGCTTGCGCACGGGAATGAATCCCGCGCCAAGTCGCTGCGCGACAGGTGCGCCGAGTATGAATCCGCGACTCTCGATCGCGACCACGTGGGTGACGCCGGCGCCGGCGAATGGCTGGGCCATGGCGTCGGTCGACGCGATGAAATCCGCCGGCGACGCGAGCAGCGGCGTGATGTCCTTGAAGACGATTCCCGGCTTGGGATAATCGGGAATGTCGCGAATCAAACGCTTCACGCGTTCTTGCAGGTCACCGGTGACAATCGCCGCGGGCATGCGCGCTTACCTCTCGATCGTGAAGGAATTACCGAGCTGCCGAGCCGTCGGTGCGAGCGCTTCAATTTCGTCGACGCGCGCGTTCCGTGGGCCCTGGGCGAGCGCTTGATGAAACTCTGACAACGCGGCTTCACTGCCGTCCGCCTCGGCCTCGACCGCGCCGTCGGAGCGGTTCGTCACCCACCCCGCGAGCCCCAGCGACCGCGCCTGCTCGCGCACGAACCAGCGAAATCCAACGCCCTGCACGCGGCCGCGCACGACGACGTGCAATCGCATCAGCCGGCGGGCTTGTCCCAGCCGTGATGGCCGACGAGCGGAACGAAGCGCACGGGCGCCACGTCGTGCAGCTCGATCTGGCCGTCCTTGCGATCGGCCACGACGAGCTTCTGTTCGTCGCGATCGCCGATGGGAATGAGCAGCCGGCCGCCTTCCGCGAGTTGATCGAGCAACGGTTGTGGGATCGACGGCGCGCCGGCGCCGACGAGAATCGCGTCGTACGGGCCATACTCGCGCCATCCAATCGTGCCGTCGCCCAACAGCAGCGACACGTTGCTTACACCCGCACGCTGAATGTTCTCGCGCGCTTGCTGCAGCAACGCGGGAATGCGTTCGATCGAAAAGACCTGCGAGGCGAGGTGCGCGAGCAGCACGGTCTGGTAGCCCGAGCCGGTCCCGATCTCGAGGACGCGCTCCTTGCCCGTGAGCTTGAGCAACTCGAGATAGCGCGCATGCACCCACGGCTGCGAGATCGTTTGGCCATTGCCGATCGGCAGCGGCGCATCCTCGTACGCGCGATGCTTGAGCCCGGTCGGCACGAATGCATGGCGCGGCGTCATCTCGATGGCGCGCAACACGGCGAGATCGCGAATCCCCTTGGATTGCAGCGTCTCGACCAAGCGCTGGCGCGCCCCGCGGAATTCGTTGTCTACAAGTCGCGCCACCACCGCTCCGCTCCTTTGAGCACGTCGAAGTGCGTCAGGTCGAGATGCAACGGCGTGACCGAGATATAGCCTTCCTCGATGGCGCGGAAATCCGAATCGGACTCGCCCGTCCAGGTGATCTCGCCGCCGCCGATCCAATAGATCTGTCGTCCCCACGGGTCCTTCATCGGAGCCACGGACTCAGAGTACACACGCCGGCCCAGGCGCGTCAGACGTACCCCTTTCACGGCGCCGGCGGGAACGGGCGGAAGATTCACGTTGAACAGCGTTTCCGACGGGAAGTTCGGAAGCGACGTCAGATGCGCGAGAAGCGGTGTGAGGACCTTCACCTGTTCCTTGAGCCGGCTCACGTCCGTTCTCAAGTCGCCACCGGCGAACGATACGGCGATCGACGGAACGCCGAGCGCCAGTCCCTCCATCGCGGCCGCGACGGTGCCTGAATACAGCACGTCCTCGCCCATGTTCTGGCCGTGATTGATGCCACTGAGCACGAAGTCCGGCCGCTCGGGCATCAGCGCTTCGATCGCGAGCATCACGCAATCCGTGGGCGTGCCGTCCACCTGCCATTTTCGATCACCACGACGAACCGGGCGCAATGGATGATGCAGCGTCAGCGAATGGCTGGTGGCGCTCTGCTCGCGATCGGGCGCGACCACCGTGACTTCGCCGAGCGGCGCCGCCGCGGCGCACAGGCATTCGATGCCGTGCGCCAGAATGCCGTCGTCGTTCGTGATCAGAAGGCGCATTTAGTCGGCAAGAGTATTCGATCCGAGCGACGCGACGAGATCCCGCAGATCGTTCTCCAGCGATTCCAATGCCTGCACCGTGAGCGCGCCGCGCGCGACGGCTTTCAGGTCGCCGCCCTTGCGATGCTCATCCACTTTCTGCCGCGCGCCTTCGATCGTGTACTTCTCGTCGTACAACAGGTGCTTCACGAGCATGATGAGCTCGACTTCGCGCCGCTGATAGACGCGATTGCCGGAACGATTCTTCGCGGGGCTCAGGAAGCGAAACTGACTCTCCCAGTAGCGCAGGACGTGCGGCTTGAGGCCCGTCAGCTCGCACACTTCCCCGATCGAGAAGAATTCCTGAATCGGGTCGGACGACGAAGGCGTGGGACTCACAGGTCTTGCTCCGAGCGAAGTTCGCGCGCCATCAACTCGGGGACGGCGTCGCGCGCGGAATAGCCGTCGAAGAGAATGCGATGCGCCATCTCGACGATGGGCATATCTACGTCATGCTTCCGGGCCAGCTCGAGCGCACTGCTCGTCGTGAACACGCCCTCGGCCACCGTCTCCTTGCCGGCGAGCGCCTCGTCGAGCGTGGCGCCCTTCCCGATCGCGACGCCAATCGCCCGATTGCGGCTCAGCGCGCCCGTGCACGTGAGCACGAGATCGCCAACGCCAGCGAGCCCGGCGAACGTCGAGGCCCGCGCGCCGAGCGCGACACCAAGACGCGTCATCTCGTGCAGGCCGCGCGTGATCAGCGCCGCGCGCGAATTGAAGCCGAGCCCCACGCCTTCGACGATGCCCGTCGCGACCGCCATGACGTTCTTCAACGCGCCGCCCAATTCGACGCCGGTGACGTCGTCGTTCGTGTAAACGCGGAACGACGCGCTGCTCAACGCGCCTTGAACGGTCAGCGCGGCATCCTCGCGAGTCGACGCCGCAACGACAGCCGTCGGTTGACGCTCCACGACCTCCGCCGCGAAACTCGGGCCCGACACGGCGACGACAGCGCGCCCGGCGATCTCAGACTCGATCACCGACGTCATGAGCGCGAGACTGCCGCGCTCGATCCCCTTCGTCGCGACGGCGAGCACGGCATCGGATCGCACCGCCGACGCCCCGGCGTTCGCGATGCGTCGCAGATGCGGCGACGGCGCGGCGTAAATCACGACTGCGGCATCGCGAAGCACTTCGTGCTGATCGGTCGACGCACGCAGCGTCGTCGCGAGTCTCGCTCCCCTCAGGAAACGATTCTCGTGACACTTGTCGATCGTCTCCGCCACGTCCGGCTCGTATGCCCAGATCATGGTGTCATGGCCGTTGCTCGCGAGCAGATCCGCGAGCGCCGTTCCCCACGCCCCGGCGCCGATGACGGCGCATTTCACCGACTGAACCTCGCCGCGATGACGATCGCGAGGACGATCACAAGGCTGATGGCGAGCGTGGCCGCGGGGCGCTTCGACGGAACCCCCTTCTTGCCGAAACGATGCTCGTCCCCATTCCGCAACCGTACGATGTTCGCACGATGCGTCCAGAACACGAACGCCGCCACGGCAACGCTGATCGCGAACAGCGGTGAGCGCACACCGACGGTGAGCCCGAGCAGAATCGGGAGCATCGCGGCGCTGGTAAGTGAGCCGAGCGAGACGAATCCGCTGGACAGCAGCACCACGGCAAAAATGATCAGCGTCAACAGCGTTTGGATCGGCGCGAGCGCGAGGAACACGCCGGCAGCCGTCGCGACCCCCTTACCGCCCTTTCCAAATTTCAAATAGATCGGCCGCACGTGACCGATGATCGCCGCGACGCCGCAGATGATCGCGAAGATCGTTTCGTTCTGGAACGGCACCTCGCTCGGCGACAACCAGCGCGGGAAGAACAACACCGGCGCCGCACCCTTCGCCATGTCGAACGCGAAGACCGCGAGCCCGATCTTGCTGCCGAGGACGCGAATGACGTTCGTGGCGCCGAGGTTGCCGGAGCCATGTTTCCGCAGGTCGACGCCGTTCGCCGCACCCGCGATGTACGCCGCCGGGATCGACCCCAGCAAGTACGAGGCGACGATCGCGACGACGTAGAGTGGAATCATCCGGCCTTTCGGCGCAGCACGATGCGCAACGGATTGCCGGTGAAGTGCCAGAAGGAGCGGAAGCCGTTGTGCAGATAGCGCACGTAATGCTCCTCGACGAGATCGGGAGCGTTGCCGAACACGGCGATCGTCGGCGGATCCGTCTCGACCTGCGTGGCGTAATTCAACTTGATCTCGCGCCCGGCGGCTTGCGGCGGCTGACGGCGCGCGAGCAGCTCCTGGAGCTTCTCGTTCACCTCGGACGTGGAGATGCGCTTGGCCCGTTCGGCTTCCACCTCGAGGATCACCTCGAGCACGCGATTGACGCGTTGCCCGGTAACCGCCGACGTGAACAGAAACGGAACGAACCTGAGGAACGGTGCCTTTTCGCCCGCCTCTTTCTGGTACTTCGCCGTGGCCTTGTCATCTTTCTCGGCGAGATCCCATTTGTTGACGACCATGATCAACGCGCGGCCTGCTTCCCACGCGAGCGCCGCGATCTTGAGATCCTGATTCTGGATCTCGCCTTCCGTCGCGTCGACCATGAGGATGCAGATGTCGGCGCGCTCGATCGCGCGGCGCGTGCGCAGCGACGAATAGAACTCGATCCCGTCGTCGATCTTGCTCTGCCGGCGCAAACCCGCCGTATCGACGAACACGAACAGCCGACCGTGATACCGCATCGGCGTGTCGATCGAATCGCGCGTCGTCCCCGCGATTTCCGACACGACGAGTCGGTTCTCGCCGAGCAGCCGGTTCACGAACGACGACTTGCCGACGTTCGGCTTGCCGATCACCGCGACGCGCAGCGCATCTTCCTGCTCGGGTGCGCCTTCGGGCAACCGCTTCACCAGCTCGTCGAGCAGATCGCCCGAGCCCTTGCCGTTGATCGCGGATACTGGAAACACTTCGGCGACCCCGAGCGAGTAGAACTCGTAGTAGTCGGCGTCGCGCGGATCGTCGACCTTGTTCGCGACGAGAATCCACGGCTTGCCCGAGTTGCGCAGCAACTCGGCGACGTGCGCATCGCTGGGATGAAGGCCGACGCGCGCATCGACGACGAACAGCATCAAGTCGGCTTCGCCGATCGCTTCGTCCACCTGGCGGCGAATCTCGACGTCCATCGGCGTGTGCGGATCATCCGCCACACCACCGGTGTCGACGAGCCAGTACGCGCGCCCGTTCCAGTCCGTCTGCGAGAAATGGCGGTCGCGCGTCGTGCCGGCTTCCTCGGAGACGATCGCGCTGTCGTCGCCGACGATGCGGTTGAAGAGCGCCGACTTGCCGACGTTGGGACGGCCGATGAGCGCAACGACGGGCAAGCTGCTCACGCGGCTTCTCCCGGTTGTTCCTCGTTGCGGCGCTTCGCACCTTCGCTCGGAATTCCGCCGAGAGAGATAGACTCCTCGAACGATAAGACGTCGATGAAGTCGTACGACGGATAGACGGGCATGCTCATCAGCTCGCGCAGCGCGATGAACGGCTCGTCGTCGAGAAACACGCCGTAGTCGTTGATGCACTCCGCCGGGATGAGCGCCATGTCGAGATCGTGACGATCGGCGAGCGCGCGACGAATGTCGGCGCCGACGAGCAGCCCCGCCGTGGTCGTCGTCGGCCCGAACAGCGAGTTGTCGACCGAGATGAGCTCGAAGCGCGCGCCCGTCGTGCGCGCAAGCTTCTCGAGCAGCTCGGGCATCAGCGGGCGCATCGACGCACCGGTCACGACGCCAATGCGTTTGCCGTCGAGCCGCGGGAGCGACGACAGGCCTTCGTCGACTCGCATGCGCAGCGCGGCGACCGCGCCGACGCCGTTCTCGATCTGCGGAAATTCGCCGTAGAACTCCGCGTCGGGCAGCGGGCGCTCGGCCAGGAGATACAGCTCGTCCGAACCATAGACCCAGGCGTCGCCCCGTTCATCGCGCGCGCGCGCCTGCCAGCGATCCACGACGCGGAGGAGGGTCTCCGACGTATCGCGGTCCATCGACTTGCCGGTGTAGAGATGCGAGAACTGCGTGAGGCCGACCGGCACGATGGCGACGGAAAGACACGCATCGCCGAACGAATACAGGTCCGCGAGCGACTGCTCCAACACGTCGCCGTCGTTCAAGCCGGGCACCACGACCATCTGCCCGTGGAACTGGATACCGCCCTCGGCGAGCCGCGTGAGCTGCTCAACGATGTTCGGCACGCGCGGGTTGTTGAGCAGCACCTTGCGTGCTTCCCATGGCGTCGCGTGCACCGAGATATAGAGCGGCGACAGACGATACTCGAGAATACGCGCGATGTCGCGCTCCTTCACGTTCGAGAGCGTCGCGAAGTTGCCGTAGGCGAACGACAAGCGGTAGTCGTCGTCGCGTACGTAGAGCGGCTTGCGAAGGCCTTTGGGCAGCCCTTCGATGAAGCAGAACTCGCAGCGGTTGGCGCAGCGGCGCACGGTGGGCGGCTCGAGCTCGACGCCCAGTGTTTCGCCTTCCGGCCGCTCGATCTCGTAGACGATCGCTTCGCCGTCCGGCTGCCTGGCCTCGATGACGAGCTCGTCGTCGGCCGTCAGAAACTCCCAGTCGAGGAAGTCGGCGATCTCACGGCCGTTGACCGACAGGATTTCGGTCCCGGGCGCGATCCCCAACTCTTCCGCGATGCTGTCGTTCTGAACGCCCTTTACGCGAACCATTCACCCACCATTGCAATAGGGGAAGATCAGGCGATCGATCTCCCCCCGGAAGTCTGGACCAAAGCTCATGCAATGTAGGAGATCAAAGGGCGGAAATCAAGAAAACTGCGAGACTTGGATGACGTCGCTTTGTGCGGAGCCAAGCGTTGGAACGTCGAGCGAAAACAGTCATCCCGAGCGAGCGAAGCGAGTCGAGGGACCCCCTTCACCACGGAGATCTCCTCCGCCGGGATGGGGGTCCCTCGTCTCGCCGACGCTCGCTCGGGATGACAACCGAGCAACGCGCTTCGCGTTTCAGCTCAGCGGCGCGTACCGGAACGCCACGATTCCCGCCCCGACACCCTCGGTCTTGAACGGCGCCGACCGGTGCGCCTCGATCGGTCCGACGGTCACCGTCTGCGTGTTCACGACGTTCCCTGTCTTGTCGAGAAAATCGATCTTCATCGTGAACGACTTCGCCGCGTCGGTCTGATTCTGGATCGTACCGCCCAGCGTCGTTTTCGCGTCGCCAGCCGTGAACTCGCTGAAGCTCACCCGGGCGGGCAGCTTCGTCTGCATCTCGTTGTACTTGAGCGCCGAATCCACCGCGACCTTGGCCGAATCGCCGTACGCCGTGATGTACTTGTTGACGCGCGCCGACGAGTCGATCGCGGCCTTCACGACCGACGGGACCTTCGACGTATTCGCGCGCTTGCCGAGCGCCTTGGCGGTCGAATCGTACATCTTCTGCTTCATCTGATAGCCCTTTTGCAGGCTCGCGTACGCGATGGCCATCAGCTGATAGTTGTCCGGGTTCGACGGATCCACCGCGATCAGCTCGCGCACCGCCTTGATCCCCGGCGTGTACGCGCTGTCGAGCAGATAGAGACGCGCCACGTTGTACAGCACGTCGCGGTGATATGGGTTCACCGCGCGCGCGGCCTCGAACAGCTTGAGCGCATCCTGATTCTGATTTGCCTTGGCCGCCGTCACCGCCGCCATCATGAGCGAGTTGTAGGAGAACGCGCCCGGGTTCGCGAGCTGATCGGCGTAGCTGGACTTGATCGACTGGGTGTCGCCGCTCAGCATGGCAATGCGCGCCTGACCGCTGCGCGCCGCGTCGGCGTACTTGGTCCCCGGATCCTTCGCCAGCGCATCGAGCGCCGACTTGGCTTCCTGGAGATACATCGCCTTGTTGGCCGCGTCGCTCTCCGCCATGTCCGCCGCATAGGAACCGAGCTGGTACAGCCACTGGCGGCGGTTGTCCGCGAGCGATGTGTCCTTCGCGACGGCGATCGCCTGCTTGTACTCGCTGATCACCTCTTTCGGATCATTCTTCGACTTCGCCACCTCGGCCAGCACGGCGTAGCCGTACGGTGAAGTGTGCGACAGCTGGAGCGCGCGCTTTGCGAAGACGGCGGCCGAGTCGAACTTGCCGGCGTTCGTCGCATTCGCGGCGGCGTTCACGTTGTCGACCCACAATTTCTGCTGGCGCCACGGCGCCGTCTGCGTCGCGCAGTCCGGATTGCTCGCCTCGACGATCGAGAAGGCCGAGTCGATGCCGGTGATGAGGTCATAGGGCGCCGTCGGATTGTCGACGAAGCCGAGCGCGCCGCGCGTCGTGCCGCGCGCCAGCGTGGTATCGACTTGCGAGAAGAACACGAGCGTGCGCCCGAGCTCATAGGCACGGCCGACCTTGTTCTTCGTCAGGTCGCCTTCGTTGATCACCTTGACGGCGTCGCGAAGCTTGGCCGTCGCGTCGGCCGGCTTGGTCGCCATGGACTGCTGCGCGAGCTGAATGTCGAGGACGGCCCGCGTGACCTGCGACGGTACACTTTCATCGATCTCACAAGCCTTCTGCTGCGCGCCGGCCGCGGCCGACAGGCCAGCAAGCAACAGCGCGGGGGCCAGCGTTCTACCCAATACGGGCATCGGTTCTCTCCTGAGGATCTCTGCTCGAATTCAAATCAATTCACGGAGCCGGGGTGTGTGGCTCCGTGAATCCCTACACTAAGCCTTGGAATGGCGTTCCGCCTCTATGGCGGCCAAACGTGAAATATCCTGTAGAGGCCGTCCTGTCGCCAGTGCAACGCGTTGGACGTCCGAGAATTCAGGCTTCGCCCGACGACCGCCGTTCGGCAAGCTGACGACCTTGGCCGCAACGACGTGGCCGAGCACGGTGATCTCGATCACTTCGCGCGGCAGTGCCCGCCGGCGCACCAGACGCTGCCGCACGCCGATGGTGGAGCTCTCGACCAGCAACATGTCCTCGAGGCGCCGCGCGTCCGCGGGGACACACAACACTTCCACGCGCGTGCCCGGGCGCCCGCGCTTCATGGTCGCCGCGAGCAGCGTCACGTCGAGCGCACCGGCCTCGCGTACGCGATCGGCCACGGCCGCGAGATACTCGGGACTCATGTCGTCGATGTCGCAGGCCAGCTCGATCAAATCCTGCGCGCCGGAATCAGAATGTGAATCCGCATTCACATTTTCGTTCGCGACGATGATCCGGAGCGCATTCGCCCGACCGACGAAGTCCTTCGTGCCCGCGCCGAACCCGCTGCACAGCGGCGTGTACTCGCGGGGCGGCGGTCCGGACGAGAGCACGCGAACGAGCGCGGCGCCGGTCGGCGTCACGAGCTCGCCCGAGCTCTCCGGGCCAGGCCGCACTGGATGCCCCTCGAGCAGCTTCAGCGTCGCCGGAGCGGGCACGGGCAGCAGTCCATGCGCCGCGCGCACCGTCCCGTCGCCGAGCGCGATCGGCCCGCAGTACACGCGCTCGATGCCGAGCTTCTCGAGTCCCCAGATCGTGCCGACCACGTCGAGGATGGCGTCGACCGCGCCGACCTCGTGGAGATGCACTTCCTCGGGCGGCATGCCGTGGATCTCACCTTCGGCCGCGGCGATCGCGACGAACGTGCGGTCGGCCAGCTCGCGCACGCGCTCCGGCGCGCCGCTCTTCGCGACGAGCGCCTTGATCTCCGTGATGTGCCGCCCGTGCGGCTGCGGCGGAATTTCGAAGTCCACCTTCTGACACACGATCTCGCCGCGGATGACTTCGCGAATCTCGACGCCGATGTTGTCGAGCCCGAGCGTCGCGGGCAATGCGCGCAGCCAGTCGGGATCGAGCCCGACATGAATGAGCGCGCCGAGCGCCATGTCGCCGGCGATGCCGCTGAACGGGTCGAGGATGGCGATTTTCGTCATCCCGAGCGAAGCGAGGGATCTAGCATCACGATAGAGAGTCCGAACACACGGTCAGGACAAAAGATTCCTCGGTCGCTACGCTTCCTCGGAATGACGATTGTTGAATGTTAAAATCGATACGACGCCCCCGACCCCGTATTGAACACCAGCACCTCGGCATCGCGCGGGATGCGGCCGGCCTTCACCAGCTCTTCCGTCACCGCGAGCGCACAGCCGCCCTCGGGCGCCGCGTCGACACCGCTCATGCGCGACAATCGCGATGTGCCGGCGCGAATCGCCTCTTCGCTCACCGCGTGCGCGTCGCCCTTGCTCTCATACAACGCGCGAAGAATCAAGCGATCGCCGAGTGGACCCGGCACACGCAGCCCGCTCGCATGCGTCGTCGGATTTTCCCACGGCGTCGCGTGATCCGCCTTCGCCTGAAACGCGCGCACCATCGGCGCGCATCCTTCGGCCTGCGCGACGACCATGTGCGGCATCGCTACGTCCTTCGGCAACCAGCCCGCGTCGCGCAGCTCGGCGAACACCTTCCACATGCCGATCAGTCCCGTGCCGCCGCCCGTCGGATAGATGATGTGCGTCGGCAGCGTCCACCCCAACTGCTCGGCCAGCTCGATACCCATCGTCTTTTTCCCTTCGATGCGATATGGCTCACGCAGCGTCGAGACGTCGAAGTAGCCACTCTCCCCGGAGAACGCGCGCGCCTGCTTCCCTGCGTCACCGATGTGTCCGGGCACGAGCTGCAGGTCGGCGCCGAGGGCGCGAATGGTGTCGAGAATCGGCTTGGGTGTCGTCTCGGGCGCGTACACGCGCACGGGAATCCCGGCCGCGGCGCCGTACGCCGTGAGCGCGGCACCGGCATTGCCCGCGGTCGGCACGACGAGACCGGGCACGTTCAATCCGCGCGCGCGCGTGACGGCGGCGCTCATGCCGCGCGCCTTGAACGACGCCGTCGGATTCAGCCCTTCGTCTTTCACCCACAGACGCGCGACGCCGATCTCCTTCGCGAGCTTCGGCAGCTCGTGCATCGGCGTGAGCCCTTCGCCGAGCGAGACGGGCGACTCCCCATCCTTGAGCGGCATCACGGGCGCGTAGCGCCACATGTCCCAACGCGGCGTCACGGTGCCGGGCTTGGGCCAGGGTGAATCGTAGCGAACGAGAAACGGCTGCCCGCATTTCGGACACACCGTGGCGCGCGCGTCACCCGACTCGCGGGTGTCGCACGCCGAACATTCAAGATGCCAGAGGCTCACGTAGACTCGGAGGGTTCGGTGGAATGGTCTGCGCTCGGAATCGTCGCGACCGTGATATCGGTTGTCTCGGTTGCCGCCGACGTGGAAGATGATACCGCGGGGCCCGTGGGTGAAGTTGCGCGCAGGCCTTCGATCACCTTGTCGGCGGTTTTTCGCCCGAATCCCGGCAGCGCGGCGATCTGCTCGACGGACGCGTCGCGCACGCCTTGCAAGCTGCCGAACGCCTCGAGCAACTGGCGGCGTTTCGATTCGCCGACGCCGGGAATGCGCAGCAGCTCGGACGTCACGGTGCGCATCGTGCGCCGCTTGCGCTGGAAAGTGATCGCGAAGCGATGCGCTTCGTCGCGCGCCTGCTGCAGCACGCGAAGCGCCGGCGATCGCCGCGACAGTCGCAGCGACTCGGCGCGCCCGATCATGAAGATCTCTTCCTCGCGTTTGGCGAGGCTGATCAGCGGCATCTCGGCGAGGCCGAGCGTCGACAGGGCCGCGTGCGCGGCGTTGAGCTGGCCTTTCCCGCCGTCGATGACGGTGAGATCGGGCAGCGGCTTCTGCTCTTCCATGCGCCTCGTGAAGTAGCGCGTGACGACTTCGTTCATCGATGCAAAGTCGTCGATGCCTTCGACCGACTTCACCTTGAACTTGCGATACTCCGCGCGATACGGGCGACCGTTCTGAAACCACACGCACGATGCGACGGTGTCGGTCCCCTGGGCGTGCGAGATGTCGAAACACACGAGCGACCGCGGCACCTTCTGAAGCCCGAGTTGCCGTTGCAGCTCGTACACGGGATCGCCCGCGCGCTCGTCGGCCTCTTCACCGGTCAGGCGCAGCTCCTCGAGCAAATGCCGCGCGTTCTGCGTCGCAAGATCGATGAGCTCGCGCTTCGGGCCGCGCTGCGGAACGTGGATCTTCGTGCGCTCGAGCGATACCTCGACCAGTTCGCGCTCGTCGGGCTCGAAGGGCACGAACACCTCGGCTGACCGATCCTCGAGCGGACGGTAGCTGCCGGCGAGGTATGCCTCGAGAATGGCACCGTCGGACTCGTCCTCGACGTTCGCGAGGAACTGATGCTCGCGCGCCAAGAGCTTGCCGCCGCGAATGCGCATGAGCGCGATCGCCGCGTCGTCGCCGTCGCGTGCGTACCCGATGACGTCGCGGTCGCCGCCTTCGATGCTCATCACGGCGAGCGGCTCTTCCATGCGCTCGAGATGATTCAGCGCGTCGCGCAACTCGCCCGCGCGCTCGAAGTCCAGCGAGTCGGCCGCGAGCTGCATGCGCTGGCGAATGCGGCGCGCGACTTCGGCGGTTCGTCCGTCGAGAAACGTCAGCACCTCGTCGATCATCGCGCGATACTCCAGCTGCGTCTGCGCGAGGATGCACGGCGCCTTGCACCGCTTGATGTAGTAGTCGAGACACGGACGCTCGGGCATTTGCTTCGGCATGTCGAAGTTGCACGAGCGCACGGTGAAGATGCGCTTCACCACGTTCAACGCGCGCCGCATGGCGCCGACGTCGGTGTACGGGCCGAAGTAGCGGCTGCCGTCGTCCTGCAGGTGCCGAGTGACCCAGACGCGTGGAAACGGCTCGGCGACGGTGACTTTGATGTACGGATACGACTTGTCGTCGCGCAGCGCGATGTTGTATTTCGGCTTGTATTCCTTGATCAGGTTCGCTTCGAGGATGAGCGCGTGCGCTTCGCTCGGCACCACGATCGTCTCGAGCGCGGCGGCCGCCTGCATGAGTGCGTACGTCTTGACGCTGTCGGCGATGTCAGCGGAGACGTAGTTCCGAACGCGCGAGCGCAACCGCTTCGCCTTGCCTACGTACAGGACGGTACCGTCCGCATCGCGCCAGAGATACACGCCGGGCGATTCGGGGAGATGCGGGATTTTCTCGAGAATGGAATCGGGAACGGACAACCGCTGCATAGTCCCGAATTATACCCCGCGCGTCGAGGGGACGTTGCGTCGAATCAGCGCTTGAGGCGGCGAACGAGTGCGTGCGCTTCAGGCACGCGAAGTCCAAGGCAAACGACGCCGTAGACGATCGCGAACAAGCCCAGATCGAGCACTACGGCGACGATGTGTCGCGTCGACGAGAGTGCCAGCTTGAGACCGTAGGTCGCGGCACCGGCAACGACGGCGCTCGTCCACAACTTCGTCATCAGCGCGGCCGGTGCGCCCGTGACACCGATGCGCCGATTCATGCTCCGGCGAAGCAACGCGAACTCCACCCAGCCCGCGATGCCGAATGAAACGGTCAAGCCCGCGCCGCCCCAGTGCGGGTCGAAATGCAGCCAGAGGGGCAGCTTGATCGCGAACGCGTAGCCGAGGATGGAGGTGAGGATCACGCGAACGACGGCGAAATTGAGCGGCGTCCGCGTATCGTGCAGCGCGTAATACGTCGACGAGTAGAGGCGGCCCATCGTGCCCGCGAGCAGACCGAATGCAGAGCCCGCGAGAATGCTCCACGCATAGCGCGAATCCTGAGATGTGAATTCGCCGCGCTGAAAGAGTGCGGCAACCATCAGATCGCCCGCGACGACCATGGCCATCGCGGACGGAACGACAAAGAAGGCCACCTGCCGCAGTCCGGCGTTGACACGCTCGCGAAGCTGGCGGTTCCGCTCCTCCTCCGCGCCCATCACGCTCGACAGCTCCGGCAGCTCGGCCGCCGAGATCGCCATGCCGAACATGCTGACAGGCACATACGAGATGGTGGTCGCGTATGAGAGCAGCGACACCAACCCGTTCGGCATGAACGACGCGATCGCGATGTCGATGAAGTTGCTGAGCTGCACGACACCGCGGCTCACGAAGACCGGCGCGAAGTTGCGCATGATCTGGCGCACGCGCTCGCGCTTGGTGTCGAACCGAATGCGCAAGCGCGGCACCAGCCGGATGACGTGCGGGAGTTGCACGAGAAACTGAAGGGCCGCGCCAACGAGCGACGCCCACGCCGTGATGCGCGCCAGCTCGGGGAGAGGCTCCTTGCCGCCGTACCACCACAGCGCGGCGATGATCGCGAGGTTCCACGCAATGCCGGCGGAATACGACAGCAAGAACTTGCGGTGACTGTTCAGAACGCCCAGCGCCCACGCCGCGAGCACGAACGCGCCGCTCGCCGGGAAAAGGATGCGCACGAACGTGATCGTGAGCTCGCGCTTCTCGCCCTTGAATCCGCCGGCCAGGATTGGCAGCAATTGCGGCGTAAACAGCACGCCCAGCGTCACGAGCACCGCGACGAGCAGCGTGAGGATCGCGAACACGGCGCCGGCGACACGCCCGGCTTCTTCCTCATTACCCTCGGCGAGGAGACGCGAATACACCGGGATGAACGCGGCTGACATCGCGCCGTCGCCGAACAAGTTCTGCAACATGCCGGGAATGCGGATGGCGGCATTGAAGGCGTCCGCGACCATGCTGGCGCCGAGGTACTTCGCCAGGAAAGAATTGCGGACGATGCCGAACAGCTTCGTCGCCATGATGCCGACGGCAACGAAGAATGCTCCGGAGCTCGATCGCTTGATTGGCTTCTGGACTGGCGTTGGTTCGTCGGCTGCCGGTATCGGCTCGTCGCTCATCGTCAAACGCGCGCGGGTGTCTGCGCGGCCGACGAGGGCAGCGCGTTGGGCGACACCAGCGCGTTCGCGTGCTTGCTTGCTTCCGCGAGCATCGCGTCGATCAGGCTCGAGCCATATCGCGCAAGGAACGGCGCGTACGCGAGCTTCCGCTCCTGCCGCGCGCCGTGCGGAAACAATGCGCCGCGCACGAACGCGAGCGAACGCATGAGCTCCGTTTCGCGATGTTTGACGCCGGCGACGAACCGCCGCTCGAGACGGTCGAGCCGATGGTCGAACGTGCGGCGCACACCGTCGATCGTCGTATCGGGCACGAGCCTGTCCGCGCTCTGCGAAAGCGCGGACAGCCGCGCCTCGAGCTCAGCGCGCAGCAACGTGAGTGCATCCGCCGCCCGCTGCGGCATGCGTGCGCGGGCGAGGCGAGTTTCCGCGGCGTGCGGGTCCTGCAAGGATTCGATCGTCACGCCGAGCGCATCAAGCACGTGTTGGACCCGCGGCTCGACGATCGTGGCCGACCATCGCGGAACGACGAGCGGCTTGGCGAGCTGAAGCGCTTCGGCGACAGCGCTTACCTGCGCGAAGTAGGCGATCTCTCCCGGCCCGCCGATGTACGCCGCCGTGGGAAGAATCGCGCGTTCCAGAACCGGCCGCATGAGCACCGTGCTCGAGAGCCAGCGGTCGCTCGACGCCGTGAAGCGCGCCGCTTCGCCGATCGGCAGGCGGCGCTTGGTGCCCTGCTCATTCACAAACACGAGCGAGAGCCCCCCCACCTCTTCGACCTGCGGATCGTATCCCGCCGTGCGCAACTCGGCACTCCGCGCAGCGACGGCCTCGGCGACGTCGGCACTGCGTGCCGCCGCCTGCGCGAGCACCTCGGCCGACGCAGCGCCGACGCTCGGGTGCGATACGTCGAGCACCGCGATGCCGAGCGGCTCGAGTGCGGCGCGCAGCACCTTCACGTATGCATCGCCGACCGTTGCGCCTTCGACGTATTCACGATCGACCCGTTCGACGTATGCCGCGTGCGGCGCGGATCCGCACGCGGCGTGGAAGCTTTCGAGCAGCGCGCGAACGTCGCGGCCGATCGGCACGCGGGCCATCGGCACGCCGCCGGGGCTCGTGCTCTCGAGGACGAGCTCGTGCGCGCCGTCCGCGAGGGCGACCGACACGCGCGCCGCCTCGTCGAAGTCGGCGTCGTCGGTGGCCGCCCAGAAGACCGGTGCCACGGGAACGCCCAGCTGCCGCTCGAGCGCGTCGGCGAGGGCGCGCGCCGTAAGGGCTTTGTTGAACGTCATGAGCGGCCCGCCGAAGAGGCCGGGTTGCTGTCCCGTCGTGACGACGAGTCCTTTGCCGCCCGCGCTTCGCGCGAGGCGCTCGGCCGCGGCGCCCTGCGCCGAGAACGCGGCTGCGAGGCGCTGATGCCAATTCGCAGGAGTCGAGGATATTATAGAACTATAATGATCATTCCATGATGCCGCATTCGTCGGTATCTGCGGATACCAACGCGGCAACTGTCCCGCCTGCGCCGCGCGCGACAATGGCGATCCGCCGAGGGCTTCCGTTCGAACGACCGGTCCGGCGCTCATGGCGCGTTCCGCCCAGCGCCCAACGCCCAGCGCCCAGCGTCTACTTGTGATACGGCTCTCCGCGCACGATCGTCCCCGCGCGATACAACTGCTCCGCCAAGACCAGCCGCGCCAGCTCGTGCGGCAGCGTCCATGGCGCCAGGGCAAGCGTCGCGGCGGCGCGCTCGCGGACCGCCTTGCCCAACCCGAACGCCCCGCCGATCACGATCGCAACATCGCGTGCGCGCTCCCGTAGCTGCTGGAGCCACGCGCTGAATTCCTCCGAGCTCATTGCCTTGCCCGACAGCTCGCATGCGACGACGTGCGCCCCCGTTGGGATGACCGCGAGCAGGCGTTCCGCCTCCCGCTCGCGAACGAGGTCCGCGGATCCGGAACGTGCCGGCTCCTCACGGACCTCGGAAATATGCAGGGGCCAGTAACGCCCCGCCCGCCCTTCATACTCGCGTATCGCTCCGGCCAGGCTGGCGTCGCGCGGCTTGCCGACGACGGCTACGATGAACTGCACTGGGCGTTGGGCGTTGGGCGATGGGCGATGGGCGTGAACCGGCGCGTGCCGTCCAGCGCCCAGCGCCCAGCGCGCTACGCATAGATGCCGCGCAGGCGATGCACCGTTGCCACGCGGCTGATCGACACCATGTACGCCGCCGTGCGCATGTTCACCTTGTGCTGCGTCGACAACTTGAGCACGTCGCCGAAGCTCCGGCGCATGATCTCGGTCAGGCGGTCGTTCACCGACTCTTCCGTCCAGAAATAGCCGCCGCGATCCTGCACCCACTCGAAGTAGGACACGGTCACGCCGCCGGCATTCGCGAGAATGTCGGGAATCACGAAAACGCCTTTCTCGTCGAGTATCGAATCGGCGCCGGCCGTGGTCGGACCGTTCGCGCCCTCGCAGATGATTTTCGCGCGAATCTTTCCCGCGTTCTTGCTGGTGATGACGTTCTCCAACGCGGCGGGCACCAGCACGTCGACGTCGAGCACCAGCAGATCTTCGTTCGTGATCTGCTCGCCGCCCGTGAAGCCTTCGAGCGAGCGATGCTGGCGCACGTGAGTGATCGCGCCGGCGATGTCGACGCCATTCTTGTTGTAGTAGCCGCCCGTGCGATCGCTGATCGCCACGACCTTGCAGCCTTCTTTCTGCAGCAGATCGGCCGCCACCGAGCCGACGTTGCCGAAGCCCTGCACCGCCACGGTCGTGCCCTGCACCTGCATCCCCAGGTGCTTGAGCGCTTCTTTCGTCACGATCATGCAGCCGCGACCCGTCGCTTCACGGCGGCCGAGCGAGCCGCCCATCTCGATGGGCTTGCCGGTGACGACCGCGGTGACCGTGTGGCCGACGCGCATGGAGTACGTGTCCATCACCCACGCCATCACGCGCTCGTTCGTGTTCACGTCGGGCGCCGGCACGTCGGAGTCGGGACCAAGGGTGTGGAAGATCCCGGCCGTGTACCGGCGGGTGAGTCGTTCGAGCTCGCCGGCGCTCATCTTGAGCGGATCGCACACGACGCCGCCCTTGGCGCCGCCGAACGGCAAGTTCACGACGGCGCACTTCCACGTCATCCAGGCGGCGAGCGCCTTCACTTCCTCGAGCGATACGTTCAGATCGAAGCGAATGCCGCCCTTGGCCGGACCGCGCGACGTGTTGTACAGCACGCGATGGCCGGTGAACACTTCGACTTCACCGTTGTCCATCATCACCGGAATGGAGATGGTGATCTGCTTCTCGGGATTACGAAGCACCTTGTACAGACCGGGCTCGAGGTCCAGCAGCTCGGCGGCGCGGTCGAACCGCGACATCATCGCTTCGAACGGATTCTCTTCGTCCAGAAACGTGTCTTTGTCAGGTCGTACGATTCTATCCGTGGGGAGTCTGAGATCGGTGGCCATGGGATAAGAAGCAGGCCGGCGTCAGCCGGCGTTTGGAGACGTCATCGAGCGTGTGCGGACGAGATCGTCGAGGACCCGCTCGATTCCCCCAACGCCGCGCTCCACCATCACCCGCTGAGAAACATAGTACAACGGCGGCGCAAGGCGAGGCCAACCGTGACGAAGCTTCACCGCGTCCTTGAGCGTGCACACGACCAAGTCGTCGGCGTTCGAGCCACTGGCGAATCCCTCGATCTCCGCCTGGCTGAACGTGTGATGATCCGGAAAGACTCGCGCATGCACGGTAGCGCCGAGTGCTTCGAGCTGGCGAACAAACGCGGCGGGATCGCCGATCGAGACGATCGCGCGCACGACGCGACCCCGCAGCACGTCGAGCGACAGCGCCTCGTGCGAACCCGTCGCGCCAACGAGCTCGCCCGGCGCCAGGACCACGGACACGCGCGGCACACTCGGCGCGACCGCGGCCACGCGTTGATGCACCTCTTCGACGACCGCGTCCGGTGCCGCCTTTCGCGTCACGATCACCAGCGTCGCGCGGCGCACCGCACGGAGCGGCTCCCGCCACGGACCCGCCGGCAGCATGCGAAGGACCGGCGTCCACTGGTCGGCACTGATCACCACGATGTCGGCCACGCGTTGCGCCCGGCGGTGTTGAAAGGCGTCGTCGAGCACGGCGATGTCGGCACCGCGGCGCGCGGCGTCCTCGATCGCCGCGACGCGATCGGCCCCGATGACGACGGGAACCGACGGGTTTAGAGTTTCATGAACGAGCGGCTCGTCGTCACCGTAGCCGCGCAGCACGATGGCCGGCTTCGCGCCGCGCGCCACCAACCCCTCGGCAATCCACGCGGCGACGGGTGTCTTCCCCGTTCCCCCCACCGTCAAATTGCCGACACTGATGGCGGGAATCGCGGTGTCATGCGACGCGAGCCAGCCCGCGTCGTAGAGCACGTCGCGCGCGCCGACGATGCCGCCGAACACGCGCTCGAACGGCGTGAGCACGAAGCGCGCGACACCGGCAACCGCGTCCGTGCCATACCAGATGTCGCGCGCGATGGCGCCGGCGTCACGCACGAGCCACCTCCTCGAGCGCCAGCATGCGCGCTCGCACTTCGTCGACGCGCGCGTCCAGCTCGCGCTCGCTCGACGACTCGATGTGCACCGGATCGCCGTACGCGACCGTCACGCACGCGAACGGCTTGGGAATCATGAAACGATCCCAGCTCTTGAGCCGCCACGCCTGATCCGCGTGCACGACGACAGGAACGATCGGTGCGGCACCGCGCTGCGCGACGACGACCGCGCCGGGCGCGAAGGATTTCGCGGGCCCGCGCGGCCCGTCGGGCGTGATGGCCAGATCGTGCCCTGCCTCGAGCTCGCGGACGAGGCCGAGCAGCGCGCGCGCCGCGCCGCGCGAGGTCGATCCGCGCACGGTGCGATAGCCGTGGCTCGTCGCGACGCGCGCGATCAACTCACCGTCGCCATGCTCGCTGATCAATACCGACACGCCTTGATCGCGGTGATAGTACAAGAGCGGCAACATCTCGCCGTGCCAGATCGAGAACACAATGGGCTGCTTCGCCGCGCGCAACCGGCGCACTACCTCGTCATTTCTCGCCGTGAAGCGCCACGTCCATCCGAGCGTGCGCACGAGCCACACACCGGCTGACGCCAGTCGCGAAACGCGACGGTCGCGCGCGCCGTCCGACGAATCAGCCGGCACGTTTCGCGGGCCGGTTGGCCATCTCGACGATCATCGTGGCGACACGCGAGGCCGCGCCGGGCTCGCCGAGCGAAGCGCGAACCTTCGCGAGGCCGTCGACCATCGCGCGACGCTCGGGCGTCGTGTGATCGAGCAGCGGGGCGAGCGCGTCGGCGACGGCCGCCGTCTGCAACTCGTCCTGCACGAACTCCGGCACCAACCGGCGTTCGGCGATCAAATTCACTAAACCAATATTAGCAACCTTTACAAACCATTTCGCGATGGCGTAGTTGACCGGGTTCATGCGGTACGCTACCACGAGCGGACAGCCGGCCACCGCCGCCTCGAGCGTCGTCGTGCCGCTCTTGCAGAACGCGGCGTCCGCGGCGCGCAACACGGTGAACGAGGCGGAGCGGATCATCGGATACGGGCAGCGCGCGGTGTCGATCGTGACGTGCGGCGCAACGGCGACGACGACCTCGAGACCGGACGTCCGCCGTTCGAGCTCGCGCGCGACGGCGACAAAGTCGTCGAGATGCTGCTCGATTTCCTGCGTACGGCTGCCGGGAAACAGCGCGAGCACGACGTCGTCCTCGGCAAGGCCCAGTGTCTGCCGCGCTGTCGCGCGATCGGGCAGCGAGCCGGCGCGATCGATCAACGGGTGGCCGACGAACGTCGCATCGATCCCGTGCTTGCGGAGCAGCGGCTCCTCGAACGGCAGGATGACGGCGGCGCGCGTGATCGTGCGCGCCAACGTGTCGAGGCGCCCTGCCCGCCACGCCCAGACCTGCGGCGTGATGTAGTACAACACGGGCACACCGGCCTCCTTCGCCGCCGACGCCACGAACATGTTGAAGTCGGGATAATCGACGAGCACCACGGCCGCGACGTTGCCGCCGCGCAAACGCTCCTTGATGCGTTGCAGCAGCGACCAGTGTCGTGGAATGGTCTCGAGCACTTCGACGAAGCCCATCACCGCGAGCTTGCCCGCGTGCTCGATCAGCGTCACACCGGCGGCGCGCATCTGGTCGCCGCCGACGCCGGTCAGCGCGAGCGGAACACCGCGCGCCGCGAGCTCGCGGGCGACGCCGGCGGCGTGCGAGTCGCCGGAGGCTTCTCCGGCGACGAACAGGATCTCACGCACGGACCGCGGCCTGGGCCGCCGCAGCGGCCGCGGCGACGGCGCCCGACAACTCTGGCAGCGAGCGCTTGATCTCGTCGACGATCGTGAGCGCCACCGCGAGCGCCTGGCGACCGTCGTCGCCCGTCACGGCGATGGGTCCCTCGCCGGCCGCCGCCTTGATGAACGCCTCGAGCTCGAGACGCAGCGGCTCGCCTTCCGGCGCTTCGAGGCTCACTCGCTCGAGAAATGCCTCGAGCGGCTGCGCGCCCTGCGCATCGCGCACGAGCGCGGCGAAGTCGACGTCGTCGCGCAGGCGATAGAGCTCGCCCGTGCCGGCGGCGAGATCGAGCGACATGTACTCGCGCTCCTGGAAGATACGAAGCTTGCGCATGCGGTCGCGCGACACGCGGCTCGCCGTGATGTTCGCCACCGCGCCCGTCTCGAACGCGATGCGCGCGTTCGCGATGTCCACCGACGGCGTCAGCACCGGGACGCCGACCGCCGAGACCGAGCTCACGCCGCCGCCGACGAAGGTGCGCACGAGATCGATGTCGTGAATCATCAAGTCGAGCACCACGGCCACGTCGGAGCCGCGCGGATTGAACGGGGCCAGACGCTCGCTCACGATGAAGCGCGGCGCCTTCAAGTGCGGCTCCGCCGCGCGCACGGCACGATTGAATCGCTCGACGTGACCGGTCTGCACCACCGCGCCCGTGCGGCGCGCGATCGCCAGCAAGCCGTCGGCTTCGTCGAGCGTCGTGGCGATGGGCTTCTCGATCAACACGTGCAATCCGCGCTCGAGCGCCGGCGCCGCCACCGTGTAGTGAAACGGTGTCGGTACCACCACGCTCACCGCGTCGACGCGATCGAGCAGCGCATCCAGCGACTCGAATGACTGCACGCCCAGCTCGGAGCTCACCTGCGCGGCACGCTCGGGCTTCGCGTCGTGGAAGCCGACGAGCTGCGCGCCCGGCACGTCGCGCAGAATGCGCGTGTGATGGTAGCCCAGCGCGCCCGCGCCGATCACTCCGACTCTCACGACCTTGGCACCTGCGTTCCCTGCCATCACATCACCGATCCACGGTTGCTGCGCTCGAAGAACGCCAGGAATTCCTGTACTTCCGGAAAGTCGCGAAGCTCGTTCAGCGCGCGCTCGCGCGCCTGCGACAAATTGAGCTCCGATTTGAAGAACAGCTTGTACGCGCGCTTGAGCTCTTTCCGAACATCCTCGGGAAAGCCGTTGCGCTCCAGGCCGACGCTGTTCAAGCCGTACAGCTTGATCGGATTGCCCACCGCTTTGACGTAAGGCGGAACGTCCTTGGCGACGCGCGAGCAGCCGCCGATGAAGCAATAGCGGCCGATCGTCGCGAACTGATGCACCGCCACGAGTCCGCTCAGGATCGCGCGCTCGTCGATCGTCACGTGCCCGGCGAGCTGCGTGCCGTTCGAGATGATCACGCCGTCACCGATGTGGCAGTCGTGCGCCAGATGCACGTACGACATCAGGAAGCAGTTGCTGCCGACGGTCGTCTTGAACGACTGCGTGGTTCCCCGGTTGATCGTTGAGTATTCTCGAATCGTCGTGCCGTCGCCGATCTCGACGACGGTGTGCTCGCCCTTGTACTTGAGATCCTGTGGATCGCCGCCGAGCACCGTTCCGGTGCCGACCTTCACGCCGGCGCCCAGCGTCACGTTGCGCTCGAGCGTCGCCCGGGCGGCGACGACCGAGCCGTCGCCGACCACGCAATTCTCGCCGACGATCGCGAACGCCCCGATCTCGACGTCGGCGCCGATCTGCGCGCTCGAGTCGATGAGGGCGGTGGGATGAATCTTCGACGTCATCGAGATTGTTCCCCGCCGCGGCGCGTCGCTTCGCTCGCACCTTCGCTCGGAATTCCGCTGAGATAGCTCATTTATCTCTCACGACAGCGCCCATCTCCGCCTCGGCCACCACCTTCCCGTCCACCTTCGCGACGCCGGACATCTTGCACATCATGCCGCGCACCTGCAGCAGCTCGAGCTCGAAGCGCAGCTGATCGCCCGGCTTCACCGGCTGCCGCCACTTTACGTTGTTCAAGGACGTGAAATACACGACCTTGCTTTCGGGATCGGGCACGGCGCCCATCAACAGCATGCCGCCGACCTGCGCCATCGCCTCGATGATCAGCACGCCGGGCATGATCGGATGCCCCGGAAAATGACCCTGAAAGAACGGCTCGTTGATCGTCACGTTCTTGAGCCCCACGATCCGCTTGCCGGCCTCGATCTCGAGGATGCGGTCCACGAGCAGGAACGGATACCGGTGCGGCAGCACCTTCATGATCTCTTCTATCTCGAGCACGTTCGTCTCCTTCGCGATTGCCTCTTTCATCGCCTGCACCAATTTGACGTTCCCGCGGTGACTTGGCCGCACCGCGTTGATGCGCGCCCGCATGCGCGCGCCGGCCAGCGCAAAATCGCCGATGCAGTCGAGCGCCTTGTGGCGCACGAACTCGTCCGGCCAGCGCAAGTCGCCGCTCACGCCGCCGTCGTCCTCGAGGACGATCGTGTTGTCGAGCGACGTCCCGCGCGCCAAACCCTGCTCCAAGAGCGGCGCCAACCACTTTCGAAACCCGAATGTCCGCGCCGGCGCCAACTCGGCGGCGAACGACTCTTCCGTCACGCGATAGCATCCGCGCTGCAGCCCGATGGCCGGATGATCGAACTCGATGGCGACGCTGACCTCGAAGTTGGGCGCGGGCAGCGCCTCGTACGTCGCGCCGTCGTAGTTGATCGACACCGGCCGCGTGAGCGTGAAGTATTTCACGTCGCCCGGCTGCTCGGCGAATCCGGCGCGTTGGAGCGCGTCGACGAACGCGGCGGCGCTGCCGTCCATGATCGGCGGCTCGACCGCGTCGAGCTCGATCTCGAGATCGTCGATGCCGCAGGCGAACACCGCCGCGAGCACGTGCTCCGGCGTGTGAATCGACACCGGATCGGCGCCGAGCTGGGTGCGCGCGGCCACGGGGACGGCGACGTCGACGAGCGCCGGGATGACGGGCTGCCCCGGCAAGTCGATGCGCCGAAATACCACGCCGGTCCCGCTGGCGGCGGGACGAAAGGACAACCGGCACGACGCGCCGTAGTGCACTCCGATTCCCTCGAGTGTCACCGGGCGCGCGATAGTGCGACGATTCATTCGGATGAAGGCTTCTTGTCTGTCTGGTCGAGCAATCGCTCTATGCGGCGGAGAAGGCTGGGGAGCTTGAAGAGCGCGGCCTGGGCCCGCAACGCCTCTTTGTGAGGTCGCGCGGGGTATCCGGACCACGTTTCACCGGCCGGAATATCGCCAAACACGCCCGCCTGCGCAGCGAGTCGCGCCCCTTTCCCCACCGTGTGGTGGCCGGAGACGCCGACCTGTCCCAGGAGCATGGCGCCGTCTTCCACCCGGACGGAGCCCGCGATGCCCACCTGCGCCATGATCAGGCACGCCCGGCCGATCCGTACGTTGTGCGCGATCTGCACGAGGTTGTCGACCTTCGTCCCCGCGCCGACCACGGTGTCGTCGATCGAGCCGCGGTCGATCGTCGTGTTCGCGCCGATCTCCACGTCGTCCTCGATCAGGCAACGGCCGACATGAGGAATCTTTAAATGCCGCACGCCCGTGCCGTCGTCGCGCTGGACGTAGCCGAAGCCGTCGGACCCGATCCGCGCGCCGGCGTGGATCGTCACTCGGTCGCCGATTCGCGACCCCGAATACACCGTGACCGCGGGATAGAGCTGGCACTGCGCTCCGATCTCGACGTCGGCGCCGATGACGCAATGCGCGCCGATCGACGTTCCTTCACCCAACCGCACACCCTCGCCGACGATCGCGTATGGGCCGATCGCCGCACCGGTTCCGATGCGCGCGCCGTCGCCGATGATCGCCGTCGCGTGGACGCCCGCCGCGACGCGCGGGGCCCGATGGAACCGAGGCAGCAGCGACAGGAGCGCCTCCTGCGGCTTCTCGACAACGATGCGCGCGGCGACGCTGCCAGGCGCCTCTGCGAGCTCCGGCGACACCAGGACCACGTCGGCCTTCGTCTCGGCGAATAAGGCCGCGTACTTCGGCGCGCCGAGAAAGCTGAGATCGCCCGGGCCGGCGCGATCGAGTGGGGCGATTCGATACACGCGGGTGTCGCCCTCGCCGGCCAGGCGCCCGCGAACGAGATCCGCAATAGCGAGAGCGGTGAGGACGAAGTCGCCCTCACCGCCACTGGTGTGCCCGGAAGAACTGGAGTTCACTGCGTCGGCGGCTTCTTCGGCGTCACGCCCGCGGGCGCGGGCGCCGCACCCGGCTTCGCGGTGGTCGGCAGCGCCGGACGCGAGGTCGCGCGCAGGCGCGACACGACGGCATCGGTGATGTCGAGGTTCTTGTCCGCGGCGATGATCGGCGTCTGCCCCGGGGTGTGGTCGAGGATCATGGCGTAGCCGCCCTCGACGCGCAGGTCCTCGATGACCTTGCGCACGACGTCCTGAATCGGCGCCATGATTTCGTTCGTCCGCGCCTGAAACTGCTGCTGGAATTGAAGGTTCTTGCCCTCGAGCTCCGTGTTCAGCGCGGTCATTTCATCTTGTGCCTTCTTCTTCGCCGCGGCGCTCATGGTCACCTCGCTCTTCTGAAACTTCTGTGCGAGACCGTTGAGCGAGTCCTGCATCTTCTGCAGCTGCGCCTGGAAGGTGTTGCCTTCCCGCGTCAGGATTGCGGTGGCGGAATCGCGGCCAGGCGCGGCTTCCATGATCGCGGCCGTGTTGACGTACGCGATCTTCAACGAGCCGCTCGACGCGGCCTGGGCATGCACGGCGCCCGCCATGAGGGAAAGAACGAGCGCGGTCGCAGCCGCGCGGAACGTGGAACGCATTGACACTCCGATTTAGAGTACTAGAAGATCTGACCGAACTTGAAGTGGACTTGCCACTTCGGATCCTTGACGCCATTCGCATCGACGCGATCCAGACCGTAGCCGAGATCGATGCCCAACGGGCCCAACGGAGTGACGAGTGACGCACCGAATCCGGCACCACGGAAAAGCCGCGTGGGGTCGAAGTCGCGCGGCCGCTGCCACAGGTTGCCGGCGTCGTAGAAGCCGTCGATGTACAACTGTTGATTGACGCGCAGACCCAGCTCGGCCGTTGAAACGTACACGGCATTGCCGAACGAGCTGCGCTGCGCCTGGAACTGATCGGCGTTCGGCAGGTAGCCCAGCGGCGTGATCGAGAACTCCTCGTAGCCGCGCAGGTGATAGTCGCCGTACTGCACGCCGCCCAGCGAAAACGCCTGCGACACGAAGAACGGACCCGGATCGCCGAACAGCGCGCCGGCCTTGGCGCCGAGCCCGAAGACGAGCGACATGGGCTCGGGACCGAGGCCTTTGCCGAACGTCGCGAGCTGGGTGTAGCCGTGTACCTCGCCCGTCAGACGGGTGTATTGCGCCGTGCCGCCCAGCGGGCCGCCGTTCAATTGCAGCGCGAGATTCTCGTGAACGCCCGACACCGGGAACGGCATGCCGAACCGCGAATCGTGATCGAGCGTCAAGCCGACCGTGCTTCGGAAGCACCCGTTGCAATTGATGGTGCCGACCAGCCCTTCGCCGCCATAGCTCACGCGCTCGCCGCCGTAGCTCAGGTACAAGCTCGTCAGGCGCGAGTTGGGAAGCCGGAACCCGAATTGGATCTGGCCGCCGGTGGTCGTCGACTGGCCGATGTCGCGGATGATGAAGCGCGACTGCTGGTGATACGCCGTGATCGTCCCCGATGTATTCGATCCTTTAATACGAGGATCTGAATATGACAGGCTGAAATCCTTGATGTACTGGCCGAACTGCCACTGCAGCGAGCCGCGCTTGCACTCGCCGAACAGGTTGGGCTGATCGAAGCCGATGAAGCCGCCCAGTCCGGTCCCCTGTCCCACGGACGCGCCGAAGTTCACGTTGCCGGTGCGCTTTTCCTTCACGTGGAAGATCAGGTCGATGTCGCCCTTCTCGTTGGCCGGCCGCGTGTCCGGGGGCGGCATGTCCTGCTCGAAGAAGCCGAGGTTGGCGATGTTGCGATAGCTCTGCACCAGGCGGTCCTGATTGAACACGTCGCCCGGCAGAATGAACAACTGGTCGCGAATGCAGCTTTCGACGGTGACGTCGTTGCCGACGATGTCGACGCGATTCACGATCGCCGGCGTCTTCTCGTCGATCTCCCAGCGCAGATCCACGCGCGGCGCGGAGTCCGGCCCGACCTTCCGCCGCTCGACGACCGGATTGACGCTCGCGTAGATGTACCCTTCGTTCGCGTAGGCTTCCTGCACCTTGTGCGTCGCGTCTTCCCACGCGCCTTCGTTGAAGACGTCCTTCGCTTCGGGCGCGCCTTTGCCGACCAGGCCCTTCACGGCCTGCTTGACGCTCGTGGACGACTTGTTGTTGAAGGGATACAACCCTTCGATCTGCTCGCTCGAAAAGAGCTTGGCGCCGTTCCACGAGAAATCACCGATCTTGTATTGCGGCCCTTCGTTCACCGTCAGGCGCACGAGCGCCTTGCCCTTCGCGCGATCGATGATCAGCGAGTCCTTCACGACCGATGCGTCGATGTAGCCGTGCGAGGCGTACAGCTCGGGGATCGTCTTGGCGAGATCCTCGGCATACTTCTCCTGATCGAACTCGCCGTTCCGCCACCAGAAGAACCCTTCGGGCTTGGTGCTGATGGCTTTGACGATCGTCTTGGCGCTCAATGCCTTGTTGCCGCGAATCTCGACGCCGGAGATCGCGAGGCGGCGTCCCTCGTTCACGTTGAACACGAGCATCGTGGCGTCGCCGCTCTTGATCGTGTCGACCTTCACGCGCGCGAGGTAATAGCCTTCGCTCTGGTACAGCGAATCGATGCGGGCGACGTCTCGCGCGACTTGCGCGGGGTCGATGGGCTTCCCGATCAGCAGGTCGACGCGATCCTTGACGGAGCTCGTGGACACCTTCTCGGCACCGGTGACGGAGACGTCGCTGAGGATGCGGCGCTCGGTCAGGTTGAAGACCAGCGTGGTCTTGCCGCCGGTGGTGTCGCAGGCCGTGTTGATGTCGGCCTCGAACTGGTTGGTCGCGTACAGATCCGAGATGGCTCGTCGGAGCACGCGCGTGTTGATCGTGCTCTTGGGAGCAATCCCGATATCCGCCCGTAACTCGGCGTCCTTGATTCGCTGATTGCCCCGGAAGGCAATGCTATCCGGGGTGGCACACCGACCGGTCACGGACTCCTGGGCCTGGGCGACCGAACCGGCCACCAGCAGACTCAGCGCCGCGACGAGGAAGCGCATTTGTCGCATAGTCTTGGAATATACACAACGGGTCGACGATACGATCCATAAAGAGTTGGCGCGTTTGGTCGAGAGGGTACCGCGGCCGCGCGGCGTCCCACCGGGCGCCGCGGAGCGAGTGCAATAGTGCCGATACCGGCCCGCAGCGCCTGGGTGCGACCGTCGCAAACAGACAGAGCCCCGCCTGATGGGCGGGGCTCTGTGTGCATCGTGCGAACGACTTACGCCTGCGTCGTCGGCGTCGGCACGCGGAAATCGAGCTTATCCCCTTCCGGCGACACGTCGACCTCGATCTCGTCTCCGCGGCTGAAGTCGCCCATGAGAATCTTCTCGGAGAGCGGATCCTCGATGAACTTTTGAATCGCCCGCTTGAGTGGGCGAGCCCCGTACTGCTCGTCGTAGCCGTTCTTGACGAGGAAGTCCGTGGCGCCGTCGGTGAGCTTGAGGACCAGCTCCTCTTCGGCCAACCGCTTCCGCACGTCCTTGAGCAGAATGCTGACGATCTGCGAGATGTGCTCGCGATTGAGCGGGTGGAAGACGATGACGTCGTCCAGACGGTTCAGGAACTCGGGATTGAAGACATTCTTGAGCTCGTCGCGCACCTTGTCCGCGCGCCGCTCCCAATTCGCCTTCTCGTCGCCCGACGTGAAGCCCAGCGACTTGGTCTTCATGAGATCACGCGCGCCAACGTTCGACGTCATGATCACCACCGTGTTCTTGAAGTCGATCACCCGGCCGTAGTTGTCGGTGAGGTGGCCCTCGTCGAGCACTTGCAGGAGGATGTTGAACACGTCCGGATGCGCCTTTTCGATTTCGTCGAGCAGGATCACCGAGTATGGCTTGCGCCGCACGGCCTTGGTGAGCGTGCCCGAGTCCTCGTAGCCGACGTATCCCGGCGGCGCACCGATCAGGCGCGACACCGAGAACTTCTCCATGTACTCGCTCATGTCGACGCGAATCAGCGCCGACTCGTCCGCGAACAGGAACTTCGCGAGGCCCCGCGCGAGCTCCGTCTTGCCGACGCCCGTCGGGCCCGAGAAGACGAACGATCCGATCGGCCGGCGCGGATCCTTGAGACCCGCGCGGCTGCGGCGAATCGCCTTGGAGATGGCCTTGATCGCCTCGTCCTGGCCGATCACCGTCGTGTGCATCTCGTCTTCCATCCGCAGGAGACGCGAGGTCTCCGCTTCCTGAAGACGCGTCACCGGAATACCCGTCCAGCGGCTGACGATGAACGAGATTTCCTCTTCACCAAGCACCGGGCGGTGCGACTGGCGCCGCGCCTCCCACTCCTGCTGCTTCTGCTTGATGTTGCCCTGGATCTCGCGTTCCTTGTCACGCAGCGACGCGGCCTTTTCAAAATTCTGATCGCGGACCGCCGCTTCCTTCTCGGCGTTCACCTTCTCGAGATCGACCTTGAGCGCGGCCACTTCCGGCGGCGGCGCCTGGGCGGCAAGGCGCGCCCGCGCGCCCGCCTCGTCGATGACGTCGATCGCCTTGTCCGGAAGGAATCGGTCGGTGATGTAGCGTTCCGACAGCTTGGACGCGAGCGCGAGCGTCGTATCGGGGATCGTCACCTTGTGATGATCCTCATACTTCTTGCGCAGCCCCTTCAGGATCTCGACCGTCTCTTCCACCGACGGCGGATCGACGATCACCGTCTGGAAGCGGCGCTCGAGCGCCCCGTCCTTCTCGATGTACTTGCGATACTCGTTCAGCGTAGATGCACCGACGCATTGCAGCTCGCCACGCGCGAGGGCGGGCTTGAGCATGTTAGAGGCGTCGATGGCACCTTCGGCTGCCCCCGCACCCACGAGCGTATGCAGCTCGTCGATGAACAGGATGATCTGCTTGTTCTGCGCGATCTCGTTCATGACCGCCTTGAGGCGCTCTTCGAACTGACCGCGATATTTGGTGCCGGCGATGACCGCCGCCATGTCCAGCGACAGCACACGGTGGTCGCGCAGCGACTCCGGGCACTCCCCGTTGGCGATGAGCTGCGCCAATCCTTCGACGATCGCCGTCTTGCCCACGCCGGGTTCGCCGATGAGGACGGGATTGTTCTTTTTGCGACGGGTGAGGACTTCCATGACGCGCTGGATCTCTTTCGCGCGCCCGATCGTGGGATCGAGCTGCCCCTCGGCCGCCAACTGCGTCAGATCGCGGCAGAAGTGATCGAGCGCCGGCGTCTTGGATTTCTTCTCACCCTTGGGCGCGGCCGCGGGCGCACCGCCCTGCGGTTGGCCCGCAACCCCGCCCTGAGCACCACCCTGCGGCATCTCCGTTCCGAGGATGCGCAATGTCTCGGCGCGGGCGGCGTCTAAATTGACGCCCGCGTCGGTCAGTACCTGCGCCGCAATCCCCTTTTCTTCGCGGAGAAGGCCCAGCAGGAGGTGTTCAGTGCCAACGTACGAATGGTTCAGCTCGCGCGCTTCGCTCATAGCGAGCTCGAGCACTTTCTTGGCGCGCGAGGTATAGGGAAGATCGGGTCCGGTTGTTTGGCCGGCTTTACCCTTCTTCACCGTTTCTTCGATTTTTTGCTGGATGTCGTCCAGCTCAACGCTGAGGTTCTGAAGGACCGTCGCTGCGACGCCTTCGCCCTCGCGGATCAATCCCAGCAGGATGTGCTCAGTGCCCACGTACTCATGGTGGAGTCGTGCGGCTTCCTCGCGAGCCATCGCCAGGACTTTCCTCACCCGCTCGGTGAAGTTATAGCCGTTCATCATTCCCTCTCATCCGGTTGAGACGATTGTCAACCGACCGAGCCCGCTTCCTCTTCCAGCGCCTTACGCACATACCGTGCGCGCGCCAGGTTGGTTTCGCTTTCGGTCAACGCCCTGCCCTCTGCATACGCCAGGTGCGCGGCCTGCGAAAAGATCAGGAGCTTGTTGAGGGTATATACACTAAGGCTGGAAATCAGTTTCAGGCCGACGGCTAAGCGCACACCGCTCAAGTAGTTCATCGCCTCGTCGAACGTGAGGCTTCGAGCGTATCGCAACGTCCCGTACGCGCGCCACAACTTGTCTTCGATAATATAACCCGCGTCCCGCAAGAGCACACGACGCGCTTCCGCTTCTCGTTCGACGACGTGGCCGACCACGCGCAACAGCTGGTCGAGCAACTCGTCCTCGGATCGTCCCAGCGTCGTCTGGTTCGAGATCTGAAAGAAATTCCCGACCACCTCACTGCCCTCTCCATACAAGCCTCGGTAGGTCAGCCCCATTTGCTGAAGGCTGGCCAGCACTTTTCCGATCTCCTTGGTGAGCACGAGCCCCGGGAGATGGATCAGGACCGAGCCCCGCATCCCCGTGCCGACGTTGGTCGGGCACGCGGTCAGGAACCCAAACTCGTGGTGATACGAATACGGAAGCCGCGTACCTAACTCGCGATCCAGCTTGTCGATGGCCGCATAGGCTTCGCCGAGGGCGAAGCCCGAGCGCAACGACTGCAGGCGCAAATGGTCTTCCTCATTCACCATCACACCCAGACCGTCGGCCAGGATCACCGCGGCACCACTCCGCAGCGGATGCTGGCCGTCCAACCCCGCCAGCTCCTTGCTCACGAGATGCCGCTCGTGCAGCAGCGCGCGCGACGTCGGCGGCAGCTCGTCGAGCCGATACGTCACCGCGTCACGAAGCGCCGACACCGAGCCCACCGCTTCACGCACCTGCGCCAGCACCCGAAGGCGTTCGCCGTCGCGCGCGCGTCCCGTAAATGCATACCCGTCGACGTTCCGCGCCAACCGAATGCGTGTCGAGAGGACGATATCGGAGTATTTCCCGGATGCATCGAGCCAGCCGACGCCGCCGTCGGGCAGCAGCGACAGATCGACGCTCATCGCCGCTCTCCCACGGACTCGTGGTTCCCGGCCTCCGCGACGCGAATGCGATCGCGCAAATCCGCCGCGAGCTCGAACTGCTCCGCGTCGATCGCACGACGCAACCGCTCTTTGAGCTCGCCGAGGATCGCGGCGCGCTCCATCGTTTCCGACATCGGCGGCTGATAGACGCGCCCGACATGGCGATGATTGCCCTGCACGCGGCGCAGCAGCTCGCGAATGCCCGCCTCGAAGTTCGTGTAGCAGCGCGCGCAGCCCCAGCGTCCCGTCGCGCGGAAGTCCGCCATCGTCGTGTTGCAGAAGCTGCAGCGCGCGCCGTCGCTCGCACCGGTCGACGTCGCGACCTGCTGATGCACGGCCTGCAGAAACTCGCCCAGCGGATGCTTCGGCGTCGCGACGGTCGTCTCGACACCGCGCTCCGCGGCGCATCGCTCGCACAGATGCAGCTGATGCACGGCGTTGTTCTCGATCTGCGTGAGATGCACGACGGCGTCACGCTCGTGGCAATTATCGCAGAGCATGTTATCGCTCGCGCATTAGGACACGACCTCGCGCACGTCGAGATCGGTGAGATGACCATCCTCGAGCACGAGGGTGCGATCGGCCCGCGCCGCCAACGCGCGATTGTGCGTCGCGATCACCATCGCGATCTCGAGATCGCGCGAGAGCTCGACGAAGAGATCGTGCAGCCGCTCGCTGTTCACGTGATCGAGGTTGCCCGACGGCTCGTCGGCCAGGAGCACGGCCGGATCGAGCGCGAGCGCGCGCGCGACGGCGGTGCGCTGCTGCTCGCCGCCGGACAGCTCCGACGGTTTGTGCATCGTCCGCCCGCCGAGCCCGACGCGCTCCAGCAGCTCCTGCGCGCGGCGCGCCGCTCGCGCGTCGTCCCAGCCCGCGATGCGCGCCGGCATCATCACGTTCTCGAGCGCCGTGAACTCGCGCAGGAGATGATGAAACTGGAACACGAAGCCGATCGAGCGATTCCGAATCGCCGACAACTCGTCGTCGCCCCGGCCGGTCAGCGAATGGCCCGAGATGCGCACCTCGCCCCGCGTCGGCTGGTCGAGCGCGCCAAGGAGGTGGAGGAGCGTGCTCTTGCCGGCGCCGCTCGCGCCGACGATCGCCACCATCTGGCCGCGCTCGACGTGCAGCGACACGCCGTCGAGCACGGTGATGAGCCCGCCATCTCCGCCGCGATAGACTTTCGCCAGGTCGATCGTTTCCAGCACCATCATGACTGCGTCATTCGTGACGAATCGCCTCTACGGGGACGAGCCGCGACGCCGCCGTCGACGGATAGATCGTCGCCAGCGCCGCCACCGCCAGACTCGCCACCACGATGAACACCAGGTCGAGGGGTTGCATCGAGACCGGCAGGTGATCGATGTAATATACCGACGGATCCAGCGAGATGAGCCGCTTGTGGTCGATCAACAAGGCCGCGCTCGCGCCGATGATCGTCCCCGCGCCGGTGCCGACGACGCCGATCACCAGGCCCTGGGCGAAGAAGACGCGCCGAATGGATTTCGCCGGCATGCCCATCGCGCGCAGAATCCCGATCTCCTTCGTCTTGTCCGTCACGACCATGGTCAGCGTGCTGATGATGTTGAACGCGGCCACGAGCACGATGAGGAGGAGAATCACGGTCATGCCGAGCTTCTCGAGCTTGAGCGCGGTGAAGAGCGTGTTGTTCTGCTGATGCCAGTCCACCACGCGCATGGGCGAGCCCAGGCTGTCGAGCAGCTGCTGCGCGATCTTCGGCGCATCCCACCGCGACGGCGTCTTCACCTCGATGCCGGTCACCGACGCGCCCAGGTGCGCGAGCTGTTGCGCCTCGGGGATCGCGATGATGACATATGAATTATCATACTCATACATGCCGGTGTCGAAAATGCCCGTGACCTCGAAGGTCATGATCGTCGCCTTCGGCTGCCCGGTGATCGGATCCGTCTCGTTGGGATTGATCGTCAACAACGTCACCGAATCGATCCCCGGCGTCGCGTTCAACCGCTCGGCCAGCTTCTTTCCGAGGACCGCGCCGTGGCGCTTGCCGTCCGAGCTCCGAAACGTGAAGTCGCCCGCGACCGCGCGATCGCGAATCGTCGTCACCTGCGGCACGTTGGGGCCGTCCGGCAGCAGCCCGAGCACGAACGCGCCCTCCATGTACTTGTGGCGCGCCGACTGTACGACCGCCTGCGTGAAGACGAACGGATCCGCGGCGACGACGTCCTTTTGGCGGAGAATCTTGCGCAGCACCGGCTGCCAGTCGTCCATCACCATGTCTTCGCCGTACATCATGACGCGGATGTCCGGACTGCCGATGAGAATCTTCTCACGCAGATCGTTCTGCAGCCCGTCCATCACGCCGATGATGACGATGAGCGCGCTCACCGCCACGGTCAGGCCGAGAATGGCGATGAGCGAGATCAGCGACATGAATTTCGATCCGCGCCGGCTGCGCAGATAGCGCCAGGCGATCGATAATTCGAGTTTACTCATTCCGTTTCCTCATTCGCCCATACGCCCATACGCCCATACGCCCATACGCCCGCTCACTCTGCCCGCAGCGTCGGAAATAGTATCACATCGCGAATATTTGGCGTGTTGGTCAGATACATGAACAACCGGTCCATCCCAATCCCCACCCCGCCCATCGGCGGCATCCCGTATTCCATCGCGCGCAAATAATCCTCGTCCACGCCGCTCGCCTCCTCGTCGCCCGCGGCACGCAGGCGCGCCTGCGCCTCGAACCGCCGCCGTTGATCGATCGGATCATTCAACTCGCTGAACGCGTTCGCCATCTCCTTCCCGCGCGCGAACAACTCGAATCGCTCCGTGAGCCCCGGGGTTCCGCGCTTCGGTTTCGCCAGGGGCGACAACTCCACCGGATAATCGATCACGAACGTCGGATCGTGCAGCTTCGACTCGACCAGCGCCTGGAACATCTCGTCGAGCAGCTTGGGCCGGCTCAGCGCCTCCACCTTGTGCACGCCGGCGCGGGCGGCCGTTTGCCGGAGCGTCGCGTCGTCCATCGTCATGGCGTCGGCGCCCAGGGCCTTGTTGAGTGACGGCACCCACTCGACGCGCGGGAACGGCGGCCTGAACACCGGCACGCCGTCCGAGCCATGCTCGATCGCGCCCGACGCACTGCCCACCTGCGGCGGCGACCACACCGTACGCACCGCGTCCGCGGCGCGCACGAGGATGTTCTCGACGCGCGACATCATCACCGTGTAGTCCGCGAACGCCTCGTAGAATTCGAGCATCGTGAACTCGGGATTGTGCGTGCGGTCGATCCCTTCGTTCCGGAAGTCGTGCCCGATCTCATACACGCGATCGAATCCGCCCACGACCAGCCGCTTGAGATAGAGCTCGTCGGCGATCCGCAGATACAACGGCATGTCGAGCGCGTTGTGGTGCGTAACGAACGGCCGCGCCGCCGCGCCACCATACAGCGGCTGCAACACCGGCGTCTCCACCTCGAGATAGTCGAGCTCCTCGAGGACGCGGCGAATCTCGGACGTCATGCGCGACCGCGCGCGAAACAGCGCGCGCACTTCGGGATGCACCGCGAGATCCGCGTAGCGCTGCCGGTAGCGCTGCTCGGGATCGGAGAAGCCCGAGTGGCGCACCGTCACCCCATTCACGACTTCTTCCTTGCCGAACGGCAATGGTCGGAGCGACTTCGAGAGCAGTTCCACGTCCACGACGCGTACGGTCACTTCACCGGTGCGCGTCCGAAACAGCGGGCCGCTCACCCCAATGATGTCCCCGATGTCGAACAAATCGAGTGCGGCGTAGGCCGTCTCACCCAACGCGTCCTTCTTGAAGTAGAGCTGAATGCGGCCGGAGTCGTCGGCGATGTGCGCGAACGTCGTCTTGCCATGCGCGCGCCATGCGACGATGCGGCCCGCGACGCGCACGTGTTCACCCTCGTCCTCCGCACCAGCCGGGTGCAATCCGACCGCCTCGGCCGCCCTGTGCGAGCGGTCGAAGCTGTACGCGAACGGCGCCATGCCGCGCTCGATCAGCGCGTCTAGTTTCTCCCGCCGCGCCTTCTGAACGAAGTTGAGATCGCCCGCGTCCTGCCGGTCCGTGAGATCGTCGCTCACGCGGCGGCGCTCCCGGACTGCCCGTTGAGCTGCTGCAGGTACGCCTCGATGAACGGATCGATGTCGCCGTCCATCACTTTCTGCACATCAGGAATCTTTAATTCGGTGCGGTGGTCGTTCACCATCGTATACGGTTGGAAGACATAGCTCCGGATCTGGTTGCCGAAGCTCACGTCCGATTTGTTCGCATCCATCTCGGCTTTTTTCTTCGCGAGCTTGTCCGCCTCGAGCTGATAGAGGCGGTTCTTCAGCATCTTCATGGCGGTACCCTTGTTCTTGTGCTGCGACCGTTCCTGCTGCGACGCCACGACGATGCCGCTCGGAATGTGCGTCAATCGCACCGCGGAGCTGGTCTTGTTGACGTGCTGGCCGCCGGCGCCCGACGCGCGGAACACGTCCATCTTGATGTCCTCGTCGCGGATCTCGATGTTGATTTCCTCATTGACCACCGGATACGCGAACACCGACGCGAAACTCGTGTGCCGCCGCGCCTGCGCGTCGAACGGCGAGATGCGCACCAGCCGATGCACGCCCGCTTCCGCTTTGAGGAACCCGTACGCGTACACGCCCTTGATCTCGAGCACCGCGCCCTTGATGCCGGCTTCCTCTCCCTCGCTCAGATCGAGAATCTCGATCGCGTAGCCTTTGCGCTCGGCCCAGCGCGTGTACATGCGCATGAGCATCGCGGCCCAGTCTTGCGCTTCGGTCCCGCCCGCGCCGGCGCTGATCTCGAGCTGCACGTCGCGAAAATCATCCGGCCCCGATAGCAGTGACTTGAGCCGCAGTTGTTCGATCTCGGCCTCGAGCGTCGTCGCTTCGCGCTGGACTTCGGCGGCGAGCTCGTCGTCCGGTTCGGCCTGGAGCATCTCCTCGAGCTCACGTGCGCTCTCGACCCGCGCGCTCACCGAGTCGAACGGCTCGATCCATACTTTCACGGCTTTCACCTGCTGCACCACGCTCTGCGCGGATTGCTGGTTGTCCCAGAATCCCGGAGCGGACATGCGCTCCTCGAGCTGCCTCAGCGTCTCGCGCTTGGCATCCAGGTCAAAGGTACCTCCGCAGCTCGGCGAGCACGTCCGCCTGTTGCTTGAGCTGCTTCGCGCGCTCGCTGTCCGCCATGGTGCGTGTGCTCCGATGTGCAGGTAAGACGAGAGCCGTCACCGGAAGGGAGACGGCTCTGTAATTGGAAAGATAGGCACCCGCCGCCCATCACCCAACGCCCATCGCTAGAACAGCTTCTGCCCGTTCGCGAGGATGTCGTTCAGCGCTTCTTGAAAGTGCGGCGTCGAGTCGGCGAACTCCTTCCCCACCTGCTCGACATATTCCTCGTAGCTCTTCTTGATCTCTTCGCGGAACAACTCGCGAAGCGTGCCGTCGCGCAACCCTTCATCGCGTCGCTGCGGGAAGTACGTCACGAGATCGGAGATGAGCGCCCGCGCGAGGCGGCGCGCCTTCGCGTTGGGATCATTCGCGAGAAACGGATTGATCGGCGCACGCGCGGGCGTCGCGGTCGATGGGCGCGCCGTCGGCGCTGCCGGCGCGGCCGGCGCGGCCGGTGCCGAGGCAACGGCTGGGGCAGGTGCCGGCGGCGGCCCAACGCAGGGGGTTGGCGGCGCCACCGGTCTCGCTGGCGTCGGCGCCGCCGGTGCCATCGCGGGCGACGGAGGCATGCCGCCCGGACGTGGCATCGGCGGCGCTGGCGGCGCTACCGGAGCCGACGGCATGCGTGGCACGGGAGGCGTCATCGGCCGAGAAGCGAAGCTCGGTCCCCGCGGGGGTGCAACGCTCGGAGAGATCGCCGGACCGCCGATGGGCGGGGTCGGCATGGGCGAGCGAACCGCCGGCGGAGCTGGTGCGGCAGGTGCCGACGGAACGGGTGGCGTGAACATCGGCCGCCGAGGCTGCGGCGGCGCCGATGTCGCGGGCACGGCGGGCGCGGGGGCCAAGGGGGCTGGCGGCGGTGGCGAAGCCGCCGCGGCGATCGTAGGCCGCGGAGCAACGTTCGTCGCGGCCGGAGCCGCAGTCAGAGCCGGGGCCGCCTGCCCGAACTCCTCCTCGATCGAGTTGCCCGCTCCGATCGTGATCACACCGCCGCACACCGAGCAGCGGGCGCGCACGCCGGACGCCGGAATCTTCACCGGGTCAACGCGAAAAACCGAGCGACACTCCGGACACGAAACGTTCACGTACTCCCTCCGTCCGCCGCAGTCACGGCCGCCGCCCCGCGCGGCGTCGGTGCAACCATCTCGTCGATCATCGGCGCGTCGGTGCGCCGATCGATCGAGAACACGGAGCCGGGAAGCGTCTTGGCGTAGCTCTTCATCTCCGTCGCGAGCGCGCTCACCTGCGCCGCATGCGTGAAGAACCGCCGCTCGTTCGTGACGACGCCGATCGACACCGTCATCAATGGTACTCGGTGCAACTGGCCTCGGCGATCCTTGCCGAAGAAATAGCCCGCTCGCCGGTCCTGCTCCGAATACTGAAACGGGATCAACGTATCGAAGATCGACACGATCTCCGAGCAGACCTCGGGAACCGCCGCGGTCGGAATGACGAAGATGAAATCGTCGCCGCCGATGTGGCCGACGAATCCCTCCTCGTGACAGCAGCCCTTCACCACGTCGTGGAGAATCTGCGCGAGAATGCGAATGACGCGATCGCCCTCGTAGTACGAATAGCGATCGTTGAATTCCTTGAAGTGATCGAGGTCTGCATAGCACGTCGCGAACGGCGCGTCGATCGACAGGCGGCGCCCGATCTCGGCTTCGATCTCGACCGCGCCGGGCAATCGCGTCGACGGGTGGACGTAGAGGTCGCGATCGGAGCGGCGCAGCATGGCATCGAGGCGAATGCGAAGCTCCGCGGCGGCCTGCTGCTCGCGCACGACCTCGTCCGCGCCCGCGCGAAAACCGGCGTCGAACGACTCGAAGTCATCGTTCGATACCACGACCGAAGGCACCACGCCGGTGTACGAGTCGGACTTGAGGTGGCGCAGTGCGTCGAGCGCCACCCCGGAGTTGCGGCGCGTGTCGAACACGACGACGCGCGGCCGGCTGCGCAGCGCAACTCCCATCAGCGTCTCCGTATCCCGGATTCGCACGATCGGAAGTCCCAGCTCCGTCAACCATTGCTGCACGACTTCGGGTGGACCCTGATCGTCGGGCGAAAAAAGGATCGCGCTAGTTGTTGCCACGCTCTGCCATATCAGCGGTAAGACGCCAAGATAGGAAGGCGTCAGAATGAAGTCAAACTATGACGGCAACACGACTTGCGCGCTGTTGGCTTGGCGTGACTCAGGTCACAATTGCTTCACCAGCTTACGGACGCGCTCAGCGCCGTTCGTCCATCTCCAACAGGACGAACCTGAAGACGGAAAGTAGCGAACGCATCCACCATGCTCAGAAGGTGATTCACCGCAATCAAGACGAGCTGCGTGTTCGCCTGATTGTTGGCGTCGTTCCGCTTGTTCGTTGCCTGGGTGAACTGGTCGAGCTGAAAGCCCGCGTTCTGCCACGACCAGGCCATGTTCGACGGAATCGCGTGGGCCCGGTAAAACGACAGCGCCGAGACGCTGTCAGGGGCGAGTCCCTTGGCCAACGCCCATGTGTGGCCGTTCCAGGTGCTGGGATCCGTCTCCGGAATCAGGGCCTTAACGCTCTTGCTGAACACGCCGCTCTCGTTCCAGTCGCGCATCGTCTCGTAGTAGACCCAGGGCCCGTCCGGTCCGTTCGGCGACAGGTGCGCCCGCGCGACACGGCGAGCGATGTCGCGAAACGCCGCCTCCTGCTGCGATCGCTCGCGCACCTGCTTGCCATAAACCCACCACAGAATGCCTTCGACGGCCACGTATCCCACCCACCGCTGCTGCTCGAGCATGAACTGCCCGGAGCCAGGCGCCACCAGCGACGCCAACGGGCTCGCCGACCGCGGGAGGTGCGGCACGGACACGTGCGGCACAACGCCGGAGCTCAACGCGTGCGACTCCTGCGCGGTACCGATGCTCGCGTGAGCTGCGGTACATACCGCGCCAACGACAACAAGTCCCAGCCAGCGCATCAGAATATGTAGCGAAGCGAGACGAGCGTCGGGCGAAGTCCGGAGGTCCCGGGGTCGGTCGCCATCTGTGATAAATCGATCGCGAGTTTGCCCGTCTGGACCCCGACTCCAAACGTCGCACCGCTGACTTCACCGGGGCCATACACGACATACCCGGCGCGCCCGAAGTAGCGATTTTGATATCCGACCTCTCCACCGAACCGGAAACCGGGCGCTCCCGGGCCGACCCGCGCGACGATATCCGCGGCGCCGATGACCCGAACGTCCTTGGCGTCCTTGAGCGTGGGCATGATCGCGATCCCTGCCTCGATGCGCGTCGGAAGCTCGTCGGCCTGCGGCGCATCTTTCTGCTGCAGCTTCGGCCCGATGTTGCGCGCCGCAAGGCCGACCGACAGCACCGAATCATGCGACACGTAGAACTGGGCACCGAAGTCCAGCGCGTTCACCGAGCTGCTCGCCGGAAGGTTTGGGCCGCATTCGCCGCTGCACGGAGCCGTTCGCACGAGCCGTTTGACAGTAAATCCGGCGGTCGCCCGACTGCCGAAGGTCGTCGCGAACGTCGCGGCCACGACCTCGTGTTTCGGAACGAACGTACCAGTTTGCTCATTCAAATCATTCGTTGCGATGTCCGTGCCCTCGTCCATGTACCGGGCGCTCAGCGCCACGGTTCCCACCGGCGCGAAGGTCCACACGACCGATCCGCCGATGTCCGTGGAAATCAATGCGCTCAACTTGCTCTGTTCCTGGAGCGAAGCCTCGCGATGCGCCCGGGCAACAAGGGCGGGATTGAGCCACACTGCATCCGACGGCGACGCCATGGCGACGCCGGTCATGCCCATGGCGACCGCACGCGCACCGTACGGGAAGATGAACTCGAATGCCGACTCATTCTCGGTCCCTGTTTGCGCGCCGAGTGTCGCGGCCGCGGCCAGCGAAAACGCCGCGCCAATGATGACGTGCCGAAGAAACTGGCGCACGCTAAAGCGGCGTCGCCTCATCGATGAGCATGATCGGAATCCCGTCCCGAATGGGATACCGCAGCTTGCACGCGTGGCACAGGAGCGCCGACTCGGCTTCGCGATACTCGAGCTCCCCCTTGCACTTGGGACAAACGAGGATGGCCAGCAACTGCGGCGAGACTGGAGTGCTCGCCGTACCTCCGGTACCACTCATGGGGACTGTTCCTCGGGGAGTTTGTAACCAAAGCGACTCAACGCGTGCGCGTTGCGCCGCCAGTTGTGAAGCACCTTCACCCAGAGATCCAGATACACCGGACCTCCGACGAGCGCTTCGATCTTGGCCCGCGCCGCTTTGCCGATGGCGCGAACGCGCTGCCCGCCCGCGCCAATCAGAATTCTCTTCTGACTGTCTCGCTCGACGTGCAGCACCGCTCGAATGTAAATGGGCGACTGTGCCTCCCGAAACTCTTCGATCTCACACGCGATGCTATAAGGAAGTTCGTCCTGTAGCTGTTCCAGCGCCGTCTCGCGAACGAGCTCACTCACGAAGAACCGCACCGTCTGCGTGCTGATGTCGTCTTCGGGATAGAGCAGTTCACTCGCCGGCAACATCCCACCAATCCGCTCGAGCAGCGCCTCGACTCCCGCGCCTGTGGCCGCCGACATCGACACCGCCTCGGGATGACGCGCCGCCAATGCCTCCTGCCGCGCTGCGTCGATGAGGTCGGTCTTGTTGAATCCGACAATAACCGGCGCGCGCGGCGACTCGTCGAGCTGCGCAACTTCGGCCAGCGGCGCCGGGTCACCCTCCGTCGCGTCCACCAGATACAGGATGACGTCGGCATCGCCAAGCGCCGAGAGCGCCGTCGCACGCATGGCTTTCTGGAGGGCGTACCTGGGGTTGAGCAACCCGGGTGTGTCGAGGATGACGATCTGCACGTCGCCGGCGGTGTGAATTCCGACGATGCGATCGCGCGTCGACTGCGGCTTCGGGCTGACAATGCTCAGCTTCTCGCCGACGATCCGATTCAGCAGCGTCGACTTTCCTGCATTCGGTTTGCCGACGACGGTCAATATTCCAGCACGAGGCATCCAGAAAAGTAACCGTCACGCTCACCACGACGGCCGCCTCGCCTTGACAGTGATGCCCGAAGCGGTATCGTCGCTGCAAACCAGACACGACGATGTGTCAGCAGGTGGTGCCCCCCCACCCTGGCAAGGATGAATCGATGAAAGCCCACGGTTCCGTGGTGTCGGCCGCGATGTTCATGGCCGCACTCTTCCTCGTCGCACCGCCGCACCTCGCGGCGCAACAAGCCACCATCACCGGCCGCGTCACCGCGCAAGGCTCGGCCGAACCCTTGTCCGAGGCGCGCGTGTACGTCGTGGGATCGGCGTTGAACGTCGGCACCACCGCGGACGGCCGCTACACGATTCGCGGCGCTCCCCTCGGCACCGTCAACGTGCGAGTGATCCGCGTCGGTTACCAGGAGCAGAAGAAGTCCGTCTCAGTGACCGCGGGCGCCACGGTCACGCTCGATTTCTCGATGCAGCAGGCGATCGTGCAGCTGCAGGAGATCGTGACGACGGCAACCGGGCAACAGCGCCGCGTCGAGATCGGAAATACCGTCGCCACCATCGGGGACGTCGGCAAAAAAGTCGAAGAGACGCCGATCACCAACGCGTACGATTTGCTCGTCGCGAAAGCACCGGGCGTCTCCGTGCTGCCCGGCAACATGACGGGCACCGCCGGCTCGATTCGCATTCGCGGCGTGAGCTCGCTGTCGCTGAGCAACGCGCCGATCTGGGTCGTCGACGGCGTGCGCTTCAACGCCGGCGCATACAGCGTGCGCGGCGCCGGCGGCTCGATGGTTTCCTCGACGTACCTCAACGCGCTCAATCCCGAGGACATCGAGGACATCGAGATCGTGAAAGGCCCCTCGGCCGCGACGTTGTACGGCACCGACGCCTCGAACGGCGTCATCGTCGTCACCACGAAGAAGGGCAAAGCCGGCAACACCAAGTGGAACTGGTTCGGCGAGGGCGGAAAGCTCGAGGACAAGTCGCACTACCCCGACACGTGGGCGATTTGGGGCCATTCGGCGACGTCGCCCAACAACCAGATTCGCTGCTTCGACAGCACGCTCTCCACGGGCGCGTGCATCAAGGACAGCGTGACGTTCCTCAACATCATTTCCGACTCGCGCTACACGCCGATTTCCACCGGCAACCGCAATCAGTACGGGCTGCAGGTCAACGGCGGCTCCGATGTGATTCGCTACTTCGTGAGCGGCGACATGGAGAACGAGACCGGCCCGCTCAAGATGCCGGGCCTCGACGTCGCGCGATTCGACGCGCAGAACATCGGGGTGCGCGACGAATGGCTCCGTCCCGAATTCCTGCAGAACACCTCGCTCCGCACGAATCTCAGCGCCGCGCTGTCGCCGCAGTTCGACCTGACCGTTACCGCCGGATTCACGAAGACGAATCAGCGCCTCGGCCAGACGGACAACAACTTCAACAGCGTGTTCTATCAGGCGATGATGGCGCCGGGCTTCGCGCATCCGGGCTTGGGCTACACCGACAAGGATTCGCGCGGGCAGGAGTTGTACGGCAACACGCAATTCACGTACGGCGACATCTTCCAGCGTTTCGCGCGCGAAGACGTGCAGCGCATGCTCGGCACCATGCAGGCGAGCTGGCGCCCGTTGTCGTGGATGCAGAACGACGGCACGGTCGGCGTCGACTTCGCGGCGCGCGACAGTTATGGACTCTGCCGCTACAACGAATGCCCGGATTTCAGCAGCTGGCGCCTTGGCGCCGTCGGCGACGGACATTTAGAGAATCGTAATTTCTCCGCGAAGTTCACCTCGAATGCGTCGTGGCAAGCCCGGACGTGGCTCGTGTTCAAGACGACCGCCGGCGCCGACTACACGAATCAGGAAAACGAGTCGACGACGGCCTCGGCAACCAACCTGCCGCCGGGCGCACAGACCGTCGGTGCCGGCGCGGTCACGCAGGGCGGCGGCACGCTGCCGTCCGCCGACAAGACGTACGGCGCGTACGTGCAGGAGCAAGCGACGCTGCGCGATCGTCTGTTCCTCACCGTCGCCATGCGCCAGGACCAGAACAGCGCCTTCGGCACGAACTTCCAGTCGATCACGTATCCCAAGGCGAGCGCGTCGTGGATCGCGTCCGACGAGCCGTTCTTCCCGCAGTACTCGTGGTTGAATCAGTTCCGCCTCCGCGTCGCCTATGGCGCGTCGGGCGTGCAGCCCGGCTCGACGTCGGCATTCGTGACGTTCAACGCGCCCGTGGTCAGCGTCAACGCCACGGACACGCCGGGATTGCGCGCGAACTCACTGGGCAACGCCGATCTCAAGCCCGAAACGTCGACCGAGATCGAAGGTGGATTCGATGCGCGGGTGTTGGGCAATCGAGCCAACCTCGAGCTCACGCTCTACCAGAAGAAAACGAAGGACGCGTTGTACAGCCAGAACATCGCGCCGTCCGTCGCGCCGTCCGCGCTGAGCGTGCTGCGCAACCTCGGTTCGGTGCAGAACACCGGCATCGAAGCCGCGATCAACACGACGATTCTCGATCTCCGGCGCTTCGGTTGGGACGTGAGCATCGCGGCGTCGCACAACAGCAACAAGGTGTTGTCGCTCGGCCTCGATGCGGCGGGCAAGCCGAATCCCACGAACGGCACCGGGTCGACGCGTGACTCCGTCGGACTCCCGGTGCACGGACAGTTCTATCGCGTCTACACCTACGCGGACTCGAACCACGACGGCTTGATCACGGCCAACGAGGTCACGGTCGATCCGACGTTCCGCTACGTCGGCTATGCGGTGCCGCGCGACATCTTTTCGGTAACGAACGGCATCGACCTCTTGAATCGCACGGTGCGCATCAACGGCCTGTTCGACTACAAGGGCGGCTACCTGATCTTCAACAGCACGAAGAATTTCCAGTGCCAGCAAAATCCGGCCTGTCCGGGCCGGTCCGATCCGACGGCCTCGCTCGAGGACCAGGCCGCGGCGATCGCGACGACCGCCAAGAATCCGAGCACCGCGTGGGGCTACCTCGAGAACGGCCAGTTCTGGCGCTTCCGTGAGCTGTCGGCCACGTGGCGCATCCCGACGCGTGCGGTGCAGCTCGCGCGCGCGGGTGACGCGACGCTCGTGTTCGGCGCGCGCAATCTCAAGGTGTGGACCAAGTACAAGGGCGCCGATCCCGAAGAAAACTTCAGCACCGGCGACACCCAGAGCACGTTCGCGAGCTCGGCACCGCGCCGGTACTACACCGTGCGGCTCAACCTCCACTACTAACCGACGAGGCGACCACAAATGCGGAATAGCCGGACGTGTGGAATTCCGAGCGAAGGTGCGGATCGCCGACGCGAGGAACCATCAGTGTTCCAGCGCCCTCGTTGGAGCGGCTGGAGTCGTAGGGGCGTCTCGCTGGCCTTGAGTGCCGCCATGCTCCCGCTGGCAGCGTGCAGCGTGCGTGACAATCTGTTGTCGCCGCAGCAGCCCGGAACGATTCTCCCGGGCGACATCGGGAGCGCCGGCGCCGCGGGCGCCGAAGCGCTGCGCGTGGGCGCGCTGGGGCGTTTGCAGCAGATCACGCCGGGCGGTGGCAACGGCAATCAGTCCACCGCCGCCATGCTCGGCGACGTGTTGACGGACGTGTGGAAGTCTGGCGATACGTTCTCGCAGCACAACGAGACCGACCAGCGCGTCATTCAGACGAACAACTCGGTGCTCTCGAGCGCCTACAGCAGCATGCAGCAGGCGCGCGGGTCATACCGCGATGCGATCAACGCGCTCAAGCAGTTCGTCGCCGACAAGCCCGCCGAACAGGCGGAGCAGTTCTGGGCGATGGGTTATACAGAAATGCTCATGGCCGAGTTGTTCTGCAACGGCATTCCGATGAGTGAGACGGTGGACGGGGTGTACTCCTACACCAACCCGCTGACGAATCAGGAAGTCTTCGCGCGCGCGATCGGGCATCTGGATTCGGCGGCGACTCTGGCCACGGGCAGCGATGCCTTTGCCGTTTCCATTCGCAATGCGATCGCGGTGACGCGCGGCCGCACGCTGATCGACATGGCGAAGTTCCCGGAAGCGGCGGCGGCGGTGGGGGGCGTGCCGACGAACTTTCAATACACCGTCACGTTCTCGCAGACCACGAACGACAACAACATCTGGAATCTGGCCGGCCAGGTGTCGACGCGCGCGCGGTTCGTCGTCGGGGACAGCTTCGACTTCACGGGGCGGATCAAAAATGCGTTGCCCTTCGCGTCGGCGAAGGATCCGCGTGTGCCGGTGACCGGGTCAGCGGTCGGCACGGGCACGAAGTCGATCGACGGTGTGACGCCGCTCGTCGCGCAACAGATCTGGGTGAACCGGAGCGATCCGATTCCGGTGGTGAGTGGGCTCGACGCCCGACTGATCGAGGCTGAGGCGGCGCTCAAGGCCGGGGATATCGCAGGGATGATGACGAAGTTGAATGCGCTGAGGACGGCGTCGCAGACGCTGGGCAACTTCGTGGTGCCGGTGATGGCGGCGTTACCCACGCCGGCGAATGCGACGGCGGCGACGGATCTCTTTTTCCGGGAGAAGGCGTTCTGGCAGTTTGGCCGCGGCCTGCGGTTGGGTGATGAGCGGCGGTTGGTGCGTCAGTATGGCCGGACGGCGGACACGGTGTTTCCGACGGGGACGTTCCACAAGAATGGTGGTCCGCCGTATGGGACGGATGTGAATCTTCCGGTGACGGACAATGAGAAGACGAATCCGAACTTTACGGGGTGTATTGATCGGAATGCGTGAGCTGGTCAGCTGGTCGTGTCTCGGCGAGCACCGGTGTACAACGAGAGGGTTTGCCTACGTCTGACCAGATCTGTGGTGCTCGGATCTGGTCGGAGGTGGTCGGACGGTGTCGTCGTGCCAAAAAAACACAACCGCCCCGAATCCATACTGGATTCGGGGCGGTTGTGTTAGAGGTGCCGGCGACGGCCTACTCTCCCGCGCTCTCGCGAGCGGAGTACCATCGGCGCTGTAGGGCTTAACGATCGTGTTCGGAATGGGAACGAGTGTGGCCCCTACGCTCTAGTCGCCAGCGATTCGGTCAATTTTTGCTTCTTCGCGAGGCGAGGAAGCGACAATGAAGTGTTTGGTAGATCGGAATTCAAAGAATTCGTATAGAGGATCATTCAGCGTTGCTTGCAGTTGACTTCCCAATGGAAGTCCAATTGGGAGTAGTCAAGCCACACGGGCGATTAGGACCGCTGCGCTTGGAATCTCTTGCGAGACGTCCACGGGCGGCCTATCGACGGGGTGGTCTGCCCCGGCCCTTTAGAGTCCTCAAGGGACTGGGAGAGTTCATCTTGGGGCGTGCTTCCCACTTAGATGCTTTCAGCGGTTATCACAGCCGACCATCGCTACCCGGCGGTGCCCTTGGCAGGACAACCGGGACACGAGCGGGTCGTCCGACTCGGTCCTCTCGTACTAGAGTCCGCTCCCCTCAACTCTCCAACGCCCACGACGGATACAGACCGAACTGTCTCACGACGTTCTGAACCCAGCTCATGTA